>CAYLIX010000107.1:0-5056 GCA_964383775.1 uncultured Planctomycetia bacterium | reverse complement strand
AAAAATATTTAAAATAAACATCAAAATCTTGATCTTCTTTAAAGATAATTTGTTTTTGATTACCCCTTGTCATAATATGATAACATGCATTATCAATTAACAATCTTCGTTGTCTAGGCATTTTTGCACCTTATTAGAGATGTTATAAAACAAAGTTAGGGACAGGTCTAAGTTCATAATTAGGGACACCTCTGGGTTTGGCTTGAGAACCGTCCCTTGTTTTTATTAGGCCCAGAGGTTGCGGTCGAGACTTCTGTATCCGATCGCCTCGGAAATGTGTAACGCCTCTATATTCTCTTTCTTATCTAGATCCGCGATTGTCCGGGCAATCTTGAGTATCTTATCATATGCCCTTGCAGATAATCCTATCTCGAGAATGGCCATCTTTAAGATATCTTCGCCTTCCTTATCAAGTGTGCAATATCTATCTAGCATCTTGGGCTCAAGCCTGGTATTAAAGAGAATACCATCCTCCTTATATCTCTTTCGTTGCAGGATACGGGCATTATTTACCCGGTCTCTTATAGAAGATGAGGCTTCACCACACCTCTTTGACTTTAATTGATCATATGTAAGGCGTGGGACATCCAGGTGTATATCTATCCTGTCTAATAACGGCCCGGAGATCTTTGAGAGATATCTCTGTATCTGGTATGGAGTGCAATGGCATTCAGTCTTTGGATCTGTAAAAAACCCACACGGGCATGGGTTCATGGCTGCTACGAGCATAAACTGAGATGGATACGTTACAGTTGATGCTACTCTGGTCACAGTCATCCGACCATCTTCAATGGGCTGGCGAAGTACTTCAAGGGCATTCTTATTGAACTCTGGCAGCTCATCCAAAAAAAGTACGCCATTATGGGCAAGGCTTATCTCTCCGGGCCTTGGATAAGAGCCTCCGCCGACCAATGCAGTATCTGATATGGTGTGATGAGGAGAGCGGAATGGACGTGTGCCTATGAGCCCTTTCCTGGGAGAGAGATAACCTGCTACACTGTGAATCTTTGATGTCTCGAGCGCTTCATTGAGTGTCATATCAGAGAGTATGGTAGGCAGCCTCTTTGCCAGCATGGACTTGCCTGAGCCTGGAGGGCCAATCAAGAGGATGTTGTGGCTGCCTGCTGCAGCTACTTCAAGGCCTCTCTTTACGTGGTTTTGCCCTTTGACATCACTAAAGTCTGACCTATATCTGGAATTCCTGTTTAAGATATTCTTTGCCAGTGATCTTAATGGAACAGGCCGAGTCTCACCCTTTAATATGCTCACTGCTTCACACAAATGTGACACTGGATATGCCCTTATATCTTGCACTACTCGCGCCTCTTGTGCATTAGATTTTGGTAGTATGATATCTATCTTATTAAGGTCCTTCATCTTCATGGCAATAGGTAAGATGCCATTTATGCCCTTGATCCTGCCGTCTAGTGAGAGCTCACCGCATATAATGTGTCCTTTTAAGTCCTCCTGCATTAAGATGCCGCAGGTTATAAGGATGCCAATGGCTATAGGAAGGTCAAAACCAGGCCCACCTTTCTTTATATTGGCAGGGGCGAGATTCACTGTGATCTTTTTTGAGGGAAACTTATACCCTGAATTCTTTATGGCAGCCTTTATCCTATCACGACTCTCTCTTATCGCAGTATCAGGTAACCCTACTATGGAGAATCCCGGTAGTCCTGCAGCAATATCTATCTCTACATCTACTAAATGCGCATCTATACCGCTTGTGCAACTCGATTCAACCCTTGCCAGCATAATACCTCTCATTCAATGCCAAAGGCATCTTTAATTAACTCTATATTCCCGCCATCTTTCTCATCTATGGTTATGGATACTATGTCTATCCTGCATTCAGTATCCATAATCTCGCGTCTCTTTAGATAGGAGAGCGCACATCTGATGATCTTGCTCCTCTTTTTCTTATTTATCTTAAGAGACGGATTGCCAAAGAGGGATGAAGTGCATGACTTTACCTCAACAAATACCAATACATTACCGTCTTCTGCGATTATATCTATCTCTCCAAAGAGAGAGCGGTAATTTCTCTCGAGTATCTTATACCCATGTGTTTTGAGAAATCGTACCGCTCTGTCTTCAGAGTATCTGCCCAGGCAAATCCTGTTTTGGCTCATATTTTATTCCTTATATGCGCCTATTACGACCTCTTCTAAGCGCGCCTTTGCGTCATTGGAGAGCGGTCTGAATGTATTGAACCACTTTCCTGTCTTTGACAGCTCACTAGGCATGCCTACGAAGAGTCCATCAGTACCCTCGACGATCTTAAAGCCCTTTATTACATAATCATCATTGAGCCTCAGATCGCAGAAGGCCTTTACAGACCCCGCATTATCCAAGCGGTGGATCCGTACGACCTCTAGCTTGATCTCGTCTACCATATCTTCACCTCCTTTCATATTCTTTTACGTTACTTGATATTCTCCCAAAATCTTTTATGCTATCCTTCTTATAAGCCTCCTGTATAGTAATAAGCATCCTTGTAGTCTTACTCTCAACTATCCACTTTATTGCCAGCACTACACTCGCTGCCAGGAATTGAAGAAAGTAGCCTTTGAATATAAACGATAGCGCAAATGAGATAACAGCCATTACCAGAAACATATACTCCTTCTTCAACATAACCCTCCTCTTATTTAATATGCGGCTGGCTGCATATGTGGCAGCCATAAGATCCAAACATTCATAACAGCCAGCAAGGCCCTTTCTTTGTGCCTTTACACGATAATCCTTCTTTAAATACTCTTGCAAGCGTTTCATTGACCGTCCTCCACTACAGTAGACGTAAGAGATACCGATTTTATTACATACTATTTTTATATTTTTTTAGTCTTTGCCTCAATTTAGCCTTGGCGCGCATGGCAGATACCAGGACAGTACCTATAGGAAGATTAAGTATTGTGGCGATCTCCCTATGCGTCTTCTCGTATATTAAGAGGAGGTTAATGATAAGCCTCTCTTTATGATTTAAAGTGGATAGGGCAGTATCCATATCTTGCCCGACAGTGCTATTAAAGAGTGTATTGTATGGACTCTCTTTGTCGCCAAATAAGCCCTCTTCCAGGCGTAAAGCCCTGGGTAGATCAAAAGGCTTCATTTTCCTTATATAGTCCTTTGCCGTATTAAGCGAATAAGCGCATATCCAGGGTATTAACTTGTCAGGGTCTTTAAGGGTTTCGAGCTTCTTATTCTTCCATATGGATAAGAGCATCTCCTGTCTTAGGTCTTCAATGTCTTTGTTAATATGTTCCAGGCTATGCCGCTTAAGTTTATCTCGTATTGTATGGAATATAAGGGGTCCCAAAATAGCAGCAAGCCTATTCCACGCAGATAGATCCCTATCTATGCATTTATAGATGAGCCCGTTTAACTCTTCCTTGATTTTTTTATTTCTTATGAGTTTATCCATAATGTGAATGGTCAATAGGACTGAATCTAACATTGCAATATGTGTAATTCAAGTTTAATAACCACATGTTTAGATTATTAACAATGGCAAAAGAATATTATATTGATAATTTTATGCATTCTGGTATAATGTCAAATCACAGGAGAAGAGATGGTAATATTAGGAATAGCAACACCATTTTCACATGATCCATCAGCTGCCCTCTTAATAGATGGCAAGATTGTGGCACTCTGTGATGAGGAGAGGTTGACCAGGCAAAAGCATGCCATGGAGGCCCTCCCTGTAAATGCTATTAAATACTGCCTGGATAAGGCTGGAATTGGACCAAAGGATGTGGATATTGTGGCCTATCCCTGGTCTAAAAAAGCATATAATGAAAAGAAGTGGCAGTTTGTAAGACGCACATGGCGTACAAGGCCTGCTCATGCATATAAAACCATTCTTTATGCGCGATCCAGGATAAAGGGTAAGATAGATAAGCTTAATAAGACGCTTCTTGCAGTCGGGATAGACCCTAATAAGGTACAGAGAGAGCTTGTAGAGCACCATATAGCACATGCGTCGAGCTCTTACCATTTATCAGGTTTTAAGGACGCTGCCATATTATCTGTAGATGGGGCAGGAGAGTTTACATCTACGCTCTTTGCCGAGGGACACGACGGAGAGATAGAGAAGATCAAAGAGATCATCTATCCGGATTCATTGGGGCTCTTTTATTCGACCATGACTGAGTATCTCGGATTTGAGATGAATAATGGTGAATATAAAGTGATGGGCATGGCGCCTTTTGGCAATCCTGACAAGATAGATTTTTCTAATATAGTCAAATATAGCAAGGATACATATGAAATAGACGATCTCTATGTCTGCGCAAGAAAATCAAAGAGATATGCGCCGAATAAGATGTTCTCAAAGAAGATGGCTGAGGACTGGGGCCCGCCGAGAAGAGGGGATGGCCTATCCGAACCTTATATACACATAGCTGCACAGACGCAAAAGACACTGGAAGACGTTGTATTACGGCTTATGGAGACATATCTTGCAGATAGCCTCAAGAAATACAATGGCAGGCTATGCTTTGCAGGAGGGTGCGCGCTCAATGTAAAGCTGAATAAGCGGCTCATTGAACATCCTCTGGTCAAAGAGCTGTTTGTCCAGCCTGCAGCGCATGATTCAGGGACTTCTTTGGGCGCAGCTACCTTTGCTGCGCATAAACACGGGGAAGGCCTGGAACCCATGAAGCATGTCTACTATGGCCCTTCATATTCTGACCAGAAGATCAAAGCTACACTGAATAAGCTCAAGATAAGGCATGAAGAGTGTAATGATATTGCAGACAGGGTAAGCGCTCTCTTAAATGATGGTAAGATAGTAGCATGGTTCCAGGGGGCTATGGAATGGGGTCCTCGCGCACTAGGTAATCGCTCCATATTGGGTAATCCCACTATAAAAGGGACTGCAGATGAGATCAACTCAAGGATCAAATTCAGGGAGAATTGGAGGCCTTTTTGCCCCTCAATACTCTTAGAACATGCCAGTGATATCTTTACTATAAAGCATTCATCACCATATATGACGTTTTCATTTGAGGTAAAGGATAAGTGGGCATCCAGGATGCCTGATGTAGTG
>CAYLIX010000106.1:0-5115 GCA_964383775.1 uncultured Planctomycetia bacterium | reverse complement strand
ATTGAAAATGCTTTATACTAGGAGGTATGGTCGCGTCATATAATATACCATCTATTCGATAACGTACCTTGAGCTCGTCTTCAAAAGGCTCTATATGAATATCTGTTACATGGTCCTTATATGCCTGCACTAAAAGCTGATTAACAAACTTGATTATAGAGGCTTCTTCAGTACCTGCCCCTATATCCTGCGTCTTATCATCAAGCGCAGTTTTGCTGCGGCCAGTCTCACCTTTGGATATCATACCTTCGATAGTTGCTGCGCCTATACCGTAATATCTCTTTATGGCATCGAGCACATCTTCCTCTGTGCTCAAAACAGGATCTATGTCATAACCCAAAACGAGTTTTATATCATCCAGCTTCTGTATGTCAAGGGGGTCTGTAAGACCTATAGTCAGGATATTATTCTGCAGTTTAATCGGCATGAATTTGTAATGTGAAGTGAATTTTGCGGGTACCGCCTTTATTACAGCAGGCGGTATGACCATCTCTTTAAGTAAGGCAAACCTTATGCCCAGATGCTCGGCCAGGACAGGATAGAGTACATCCTCTTTTATAAAACCGAGTCTTATGAGGCACTCTCCAATTAATCCACCGTGCCTCTTCTGCTCGCGCAAAGCCTCTTCAAGCTGCTCTTGTGATATTATACCCTTCTTAACGAGGCTTTTGCCTATTATATTCTTCTTTACCATATAATACCCTCTTATAATGGTAAAGTATAACATATAACAGTAGGTTTGACAAGAAAACGGCAGGATTAATTCGCTTCTTCTCTTGGGACAGGTATGGTATCACTATCGGCAGTCACACCAAAGATATTACTGTGTGATACCCTCACTTCATCCATATTACCTTCAAGGAATGCACCCCATCCAGGTGCACCCAATGTGGGATAAGCACCTAAACGCAGCTTACTGCTTATATCAGGCATCTCGTTTGATGAGGTCTTTGGCACACCTACTCTCTGGCCATCTACAAAACATAAGAATGTATTGCCAGTTCTTATGAATGCTATGTGATACCATGTATCAGGTTCTGGCTGCCATGGGAATGCCCATGGTCCGAGCTTTGTTGCCCTGGAGCCTGTATAAGCAAAGAGTTGTATGTATCCAGCTTCATAGTGGAGTCTCCAGCCATGGCCTGATGAGTCTTTCTGGGCAATGAAGCCTGAATCATTTACTGAGTCATAATTTATCCAGAAGTCTATTGTAAAGTCATTTGTGCTAAAGTGCCAGTCTGGGCTATCCGGTATATAGAGATGATCATAGCGCCCGTTCAATCTTATGGAACCTGTACCCCATTTATAGAGAGAGGCATCTATCTCGGCACCGCCATAGAGCACTACATCATGTTCTGAAGGAGATTCATCGACTGCAGTGCCGTTGAATTGTAATAGCAACTTCGTATTCTCATCTATTGGAGTACCGGATGAGCTATTTACTACATTTATGGTTATTGTGCCTGATGTTGCTTCCTGGTATGAGTCATCTGCAATAAAGCTTATATTCTCATACGTGCCTAACTGTTCTTCAGTAGGTGTCCATACAAGCGTAGCTGTACCATCTCCATTATCTGTAAATACTGCCTCTGTAAGATCAGGTTTATTATTGATAGTATATGTGACCGAGTCATCATCAGGATCACTGGCGTATATTGTCAATTTAAACTCTTTACCAGTTTGTATAGTGTATGCATCTGTTGCCCCTGCTTCAATTGGGGATGCCAATATCTCAAGACCGTTGGTAGTGGCAGCTAAGAGCCTATTTCCATCGACATAGAATGAATTTACTGCCACGCCCTGGTCAAAGGTATATGGCCATGAATCTATCTCGCTGGAGAAGGGCGGTAAAACAGTGTCCAGGCAATGGAGTGAATATTCATTGGTAGCTGCAGCATACATAATGCTGTATGATCTATTCTTGGTATACGGCTCTATACTCTTTGCAGTCTTGCCTGTGATTGATTCTACACCGCTCGATTCTGGATTGCTTAGGCTACTTGTATCATAATGTCCAATGCCGACCGAACTCTTTGCAAGGTAGAGACCGGTTCCATAGAGAGATATATGTTCGGGATTACTGTCATCCGTATCCTCTATTGTAGACTGTGATAATACCTCCAGGGTATCTGCATCTATGATCGTTAGATCATGCTCTTCGCTAGCAACATAGAGATACCCATTCTCCATTATCAACTTATCTGCCTTTCCAAGACTATCATACTGATTGAGATGATAAGGTAAGTCAGGGTCTGTTATATCATAGAGTAGCAACTCTTCACCCGTAGCTATATATGAAATATTGTTATTTACTGCTATGTCGAGTGCATCTGCCTGCGCTATAGTACCTTTGATAGCTGGTAAGGCAGGTGTGCTTATGTCTAATATCTTCACCCCAATGCCAGTATCGAGTAAATATGCATAATCTCCGGATATTACAATTCTACTTAAGTTGCTAAAACCTGCCACTGCATCGACTTCATATATATTGTCTAGATCTGCTATGCTTAAGACCTTAAGCCCGGCACCACCATAAGCAATGTAAGCATAATCGCCTATTAATACTACATTCTTTGCCTCACCAGCTGAAGTATAAGAAGCAATAACCTCAGGCTGAGTAATGAAGAGCGGTACATCTCTTGCATTGGTTACAGTAATGGTAATAGGATCTGATGGATCAGAGTAATCAAACCCATCATATACAGTAAATGTTATATCAGGGTATGTACCTGCCTGTTCATAGCCTGGCACCCAGTAAAAGTCATTATCTACAAAGCCTGAGCCCTCTGGGCCATTCTGCACAGAGTAGGTAAGCGTATCGCCATCTAGATCTGTGGCAGTTATTGTTATTGTCAGGGTCTCCCCCTCTGCTATGGTTGATGACGATGCAATCACGCTCTCTATGACTGGTTTACGATTTACATTCCACACCTTTATCTTAATCTCTTCTGAATCTGTAAATTCGCCGTCGCTTACAGTAAAGACTATATTCGGATACATACCTGCCTGTTTAAATGTAGGCGTCCATGTGAATAGACCACTTGAAGAATTTAGAAGAGCACCTTCAGGCAGATTTTCTACAGAGTAACTCAATGTGTCGCCATCAGGATCATTTGCAGTAAGTGTAAAACTCAATGTATCGCCTTCATCGATCTCTTTATCGCCTATTGCATTAAGCACAGGCGCATCATTTACATCTACATCATTTACTGTTATTGTGATCTCTTCATATACAGTGTTACCCCCGCCTAAAGATCCCAGGCCTTGTCCTGAGACTTCTGCAGCAGGTAAGGATATGGTTGTAGAGTCCTGTGTCACTTCATAAGGATTACCAAGGCTTATCCTCAGTTCATCAATATTACCTGCAAGATATGAGCTCCATCCGCCTGTCCCCAGTGTTGGATATGCGCCTATACGAAGATCTGCATTTATGTCTGGCATTGGATTCGTGCTGCTCTTTGAAGTGCTTAATTTTTCGCCATCGGCAAAACACGTAAAGTTATTATCAACCCTCGTAAACGCCACATGATGCCACGTATCAGGTTCAGCATCCCACCTGAACGCCCATGGACCGAGCTTGCCAGTTCTCGATCCAGTATATGCAAAGAATTGTACATAGCCATATTCATAATGGAGCCTCCACCCGTGACCGGATGAATCCTTCTGGGCAATAAATCCGGCATTCTGTGCATAGTCAAGCTTTACCCAAAAATCTATTGTAAAGTCATCTGCGCCAAAGTACCAGTCTGAGCTATCTTCTATTGCTGCAAAACTATTAGACCCATCAAGACGCAAAGATCCGCTACCCCACTTGTATGCAGTGCTGTCAACTTCAGCATTACCATGGAGAGCTGTACTGTGTGCATATTGAGATTCATCTGTAAAATCATTTGAATTAAACTGCAAAAGGAGTCTTGTATTCTCATCTATTGTGCCGCTTGCTGGCCCGTCAGACACTTCAAAACGTACATTCTGATAAGTACCGGATTGCTCGTAAGTAGGTATCCAGCTAAAGGTGCGGGTATCGCTATTAAATGCAGCGCCTGTAGGTAGATTGGATGCAGAGTATGTCAGGTCATCGCCATCAGGGTCTGTAGCTATGACGGCAAATTCGAGCAAAGACATCTCGTTCACACTCTTATTGCCTATTGGGCTCAGCACTGGGGGATTATTCGTCGGGTCTCCTGGGTCTTCCGGGTCTTCTGGGTCTTCCGGTTCCTCCGGGTCCTCTGGATCTTCTGGAGCAGGCACACCAGCTTCCTGCAGTTTTGCTACACCTTCATAATAGTCGATTATATAGATATAACCTTGATCATCAATGTCTATTCCATTAACATTCTTGTATAACTCTTCATTGCTATATACAGACAAGACCTCAAGGCTGCTATTAAGCTTCATCATTCTACCTTGTGTTGCTACGAATATATAACCTGAGCTATTTACGGCCAGGTCTGCAATGCCAGAGTTACCGAGATCCTTCTCTAGAATGAGTTCTGTGAGTGCAATATCAAGCTTTGCTATCTCTCCATCGCAGTTTGCTACATACAGGTTCTCTCCATGAACTGCTATAGCATAAGGTCTAGTTATTGGATATTGAGTAATGTAACTCAAGTCTGAATCGATCTTCAATATCCTATTATTACTTTCATCAGCTATGTAGAGATTGCCATTTGAGTCTATATCGAGTTTTGATGGATTATACAGATGTGCATTATCTGTCCCTGCAAGATCACCAAAAGAAGAATGGTCAGAGTAGTCGGAATTTAATCTTAGTATACGGTGCGGGCCTATCGGCGGATTGTACCCTCTATACTCTGAATCGACCATATATATATTACCGTCGCTTGATACTCCAAGACCCCATGCTGAATATCCACTATAGGTATCTAGATAATCGAGCTCTGAAGAGAGCTTAACAATCTCTACTCCTCCGGTATCTGCTATTAATACGTTGCCCTCATGATCCAATGTAAGCGCGCGGGGATACTGGAAGTTGCCCTCATATCTTTTCACTATGGTAAGCTCTGTCCCCGTAGGGTACACTGTAATCCTTATCTCTTCTGCATCGGTCAGTGATCCGTCACTCGCTATAAATCTTATACCTTCATATGTATC
>CAYLIX010000105.1:0-5136 GCA_964383775.1 uncultured Planctomycetia bacterium | reverse complement strand
GGATTCCTCATAATGACCAGCCTTTATTCGAGGATATCCGGTCTTATCTTTGCTTCACTCTTTACAATATTCCCGATCACACATATACTCACCTCTCCCGGCTATTTTACATCAGAATCCCTGGGCGTATTCTTCTTCCTTATCACAATATACTTTATCATCAAGATAGAGGATAGGCCCATTCTCTATACATCCTTAGCTACCATATCCATGACAGCGCTTATGCTTACATGGCAGATGTTTCTGGCGCTATTCTTTATCACGCTTATCTTTGCCCTTATCAATATAAGAAAAAAGAGGTTGTTTATATGCTATATGCTTACCTTAGGAATATCGCTTATTGCAGCGCATGTAATATCGAGATGGCTCGTAGGAATAGACTACTCCCCCTTTAGCATATTCAGAGAGCTTTATATAGGCGTCAGAGAACGTCATACTGATGCCTTTAAGATCGCATTAAAGAGACGTAAACTCAGCCCCATAAACTTTAAAAAATATATCAATAACTTTACTTATTTTGCTGTGCCTCTGTTGATATTGGGGCTTGGGGTATGTGTGCGATTTATAAAAAAGGCGCGGTACTTATTTATTCTTCTTGGATTATTGGTGGGAGGGTTTCTGATATCTCAATATTTTAAATATAGATTTGTAGCGCTGCCTTTTATACTGATAGCTTGTGGTATTGGTGCAGATTTCTTATATAATCTTGCCCAGACCTTACTTGCGCGTTACCACAGGGAAGGTTAAACGAGGATGATCTTTGCAGGTGGAAACCCATTAAAGCTTGCCGTAGCACTTGCGCACGAATAAGCCCCTATGTTCTTCACATAGATCACATCATTCACATAGAGTTCCGGGATCTCTTCATTGGTCGATAGTGTGTCAAATGAATCACACGTAGGGCCCGCAAGCGTGCTTAAGAACTTCTGGCCGCGCCTCAGTGTCTTAAATTCATATCTACAGTGGTCAAATACCATACCTGAGAAGTCAGCATATATACCATCGTTTAAGTAATAATAATTCTTATTATTGCGGTAGGTCCTTCCGATAACCTGCGTCACTAATATTCCTGCAGGACCTACAAAGAATCTGCCTGGCTCCGCGATAAACTTGACCTTCTTGTCAAAGAGCCTCTTTATCTGGCTCCTTATCTGTGAGGCCATTCTTTCAAAGTTTATACCTATCTCATTGTCAAAATGCTGTATAGGAAACCCTCCCCCTATATCCATGATCTTAAGGATAAGGCCGTTCTCTTTAGCTTCTTTAAATATGGCTGAAGAGATTTCAAGGGCCTGGAGATAATTTTCTACATTTGTTGATTGAGAACCTACATGAAAACTGATCCCCATGGGCACAAGACCCAATGCCTTTGCTTTCCTCAGCAAAAAGAATGCCTGGTCTGCATCGGCTCCGAATTTGAGTGAAAGCTCAACCACGCTTCCCTCATTTGCCACTTTAATGCGTACCAGTACATGCGCACCAGGATAGTTCTTGGCAAGTTTATACAGTTCAGGCTCGTTATCAAAGGTCATGAGCCTGACCCTTCGCCTCTTTGCAAAGGCTATATCTTCTTCTGACTTTATTGTATTGGCAAATACGATCTTTGATGGGGAGGCGCCCAGCTTTAAGACCTTTGCCATCTCTGCGGCACTGGCCACGTCAAAGCTGGATCCCAATTTAACGAATCTCTTTATGATATCAGGATGGGAATTTGCCTTTATTGCGTAGTATGGCGTAACTTCAGGCAGGCATTTACGAAAACGCCTGTACTGTCTATCAAGTGTGCTGCGCTTTATTATCATAAAGGGCGTACGATGCTTCTTTAGCATGGCCCTTATGAGGTTCTCTGCGCCGTTTGTGTCTGGTTTAGACCTTGGCCGTTTGACGCTGGCTACTGGAGGCACTTGCGATCTTCCTTTCATGTTCATCTACAAGAAATGTTGTAAATTGCCATGTATCTTCTTCTTTTGGTTTTGAGACATCAAATTTGGTAAATGTTGTATTCATATTATCGAGAGGTGTCCAATCTACTGCCTTTGACACAAAAGGCTCAAGATAGGGCTTCGACACATCTAGTACAAAATCATGGTCAATATCATCGGGTAACAAGCACCCTCTCCTGGGATTCTTCATCATCCACAAGGCCGCAGATACTACGGATATGGCAACCTGGAGAGTCGTGGCATTCTGATGAGGCACCAGCTTACGTGTAAGACCTATATCAAGAAGGCTGCCGCACCACCATGACTTAAAATCATGGCCCATAAGAAGCACACCCAATTCATCCCTGCCGCTAGTGATCTCATCACTCATTATGCGCTGTCTCTCCTGGAGCTTAAACTGCCTCATCTCAAGTTCATGGAGTGAATTGATCGCTGCATTGCATGGGCAATAGGCATAATGAACTGTGGGTCTGTATATAGCCTTGTCGCCATCCCAGACAGTAAGCCTATCTGATATGCTGAATGCCTCACCATGGCGGATCACCATACCTGTGATCTCACCACATGGGACCCATGAACGCACCCAGGTCTTCATACCTATGGTACCTAAACAGATCTGGTTCTTTGGGCCTACCTTATGAAAATACGCATTCTGGGGAGTATAGCGCTCATGAGTACCCCAGCCAAGCTCTGCAGGGGCCACGCCTTCTTCAAAGAATCCCTCTATAGACCATGTATTGACAAATTCATTCACCTCTTTTGGCTGGTTCGTGATCTGGGTATCTCTCTCGCTTATATGTATAGTCTTTACGCCCTCAAGCTGCGCTAACTTTGCAAAGTTATTATTCTTTAGCGCGTTCTCGAGCTCTCCCCTTCTTGGGTCAGATTTCTTCTCTCTTAAGATCTTGTCGGCTATGCCTATTAAGGCATTCTTGGTAAAATGTGATACCAATCCGGGATTGGCGCCATGATCAACGATCGTTGTAGTATGGTCGCTGGATTGATCGATCTTCTGGCGAAGTTCCATATGCCTTGAATATAAGGTATATCTTGTTGGGTCGTTTCGTTCTGTATCCATATATGGATTCCACTCTTCTACGGATGTATTGGCATAAAGTACTTCATTCTTACGGCACCACTCCACCATTGCAATGCAGTCTATATTCCACGCAAGGTCTATTATCATATCACCGCGGCCAACATATTTTGAAAGTAGCTCTGTATAATTCTCAGGCGTTACTTTTTCCATTGTATAATTGACGCCTTTACGCAAGGCATCCTTTACACGGTGGCGATTATCCGTAAAATCCATAATGGTAATCTTTTTGGCAGGCATCTTGATATGTTTAAGAACTAAGGGAATGGCGCATTGAGAAACTGATCCGCATCCTATTATTAATAATCTTCCATCAAACTTCATTATGTATCCTCCTTACAGATATCTTTTCAGCGTAATAAATATATATTAAAAATATTATATCATATTTATTTATATTTGAGAAGAGCTCAAGGCAAAAAAAACAAATTTTTTTTATTTCTGTTTTTTTGGATTAAGAGGTATAATCTATTTAGATTGAAGAGGAGGATGCTATGTTCAATATAAAAGCTGGAACGAGATTCTGGGGTTTAGTAAAAAAAGTCTTGGCAAGCATGCGCTATGATAAGCTGCAGGATATAGATGGGGTAGATCCCCTGGGTGAAAAATTGTTCGTAAGGGGAAGGGATTTAACTACACTCATAGGAAAGACCTCTTTCACTGAGGCATTGTTCCATATATTACTGGATAGGATGCCCTCTGAGGCTGAAAGAGAGATATTGGATGCTGTGCTCGTCAGTTTTCATGCAGGATTCGGGTTTTCGACACCTTCAGTGCTCTTGCCACGCCTTGCTGCTACAACTGGTTCATCAGTAGCTGCATCACTCGCTGCCGGTTTTTCCGGAGGAGGAAAACATCACCTGGGTGCTACAGAAGAAGCCATGGGCATGTATGAAGATATATTGAATAAAAAAGGTGCTGACTTAGCAAAAGATACGAAGAGTTATTTGACAGCGCTTATTAAAGACGGTTATAAGATCCATGGTTTTGGACATCCCCTGTTTAAGAGAGACCCGAGGCCTTTGTCTCTAAGAAAAGTACTAAAGGATAGAGGATTCACCAGCAGTTATATAGAGATCTATGATGCGGCGTGTAAGTTTCTGGCAAGAGAGAAAGATATATATCCGAATATAGATGGTATAAATGGTGCGATCCTTCTGTCATTGGGATTTAAGAAGGATCATGGAACAGGTCTATTCTTATTATCAAGGATGTCTGCTATGCTGGCGCATGTAGCCCAGGAGCGGACAAAGGAACCTTTCTACAGCGAAAAAAGATTATATCCTCTATTGAGGGCACTGGAGAGAGACCGCAAGTAATTATCTTCCCAAGCTCTTATCTATAGAATCTACGAGGTTCTCTACTCTTACTGGTTTGGCTATAAAGAGGTGGCCGCCTATATTCGCAGCCTTATTCCCTATCTCATCTTTCTTGACAGCGCCTGTCAGGAATATCACAGGTATATTCTTCAGCTTCTCTTCAGCCTTTAGTTGACGCGCTATCTCTCCACCGTCTATATCCGGCATCATAATATCTAATAATATTACATCTGGGTTAAATTCCTTAGCAGCGTTTACTGCATTTGCCGGATCGTTCTCTTCCTTTACTATATATGCCCCGGTCTTCTCAAGGCTCATCTTTGTGCCGCTTGAGATATCCTTCTCGTCATCAATAATCAATATCTTTTTCTTATCTTCTTTTCGCATCTTCTTATCCTCCTTTTAGGTACATATCTATATTACCCTCTTTTCCTACTTTTGGCAAGTCTCTTTAGCGCATTTTAGTAGTACCTAGCTTGACGCTTTGAATAAAATATGATATACCTCTTTTATACACCATATACAGAAAGGGGCCTTACCATGAAGAAGATCGCGCTGGTAGCAGTACTCTTGGCATTTGTATCACTCCTTATCGGATTTTCAACTTCATACGCACAGGATGGCGATCGTGCCGGACAGATTAAGGCTGAGATTCAAAGACATAGACAAGCCATAAAAGGCTTAAGGAGCGAACTCCATTCTATACTAGGGCCACCTGAAGAAGGTTATGATGGCGAGTATGAAGAGGGTGAATATGAAGAGCAATATGAAGAGGGCT
>CAYLIX010000104.1:0-5152 GCA_964383775.1 uncultured Planctomycetia bacterium | reverse complement strand
TATGCCGCGAAGCTGGTCTGCTATGACCTTTACATCTACGCCAGAGCGGAATGCAAATGATACAAGCCTTCCTATAGCCTCTAGCTGGCTTGCTGCGCATCCACCTGCCTTACCCATCTGCATAAATACCTCAAATGGGTGGCCTTCTTCATCTTCGTTTATCGTTACATAGAGGTTACCGCAGCCAGTACCTACCTTAGTAGTAGTGCCTTTTACTACCATTGGCCTGGGCTTTGGTATGAGTTTCTCTTCTTTGGAAACAGGCTTATCAGGCTTGGCCTCGCCTACATTGAGTACCTGCTCTTCTCTGGACTTATCCCTGTAGATGGTAACACCTTTACATCCCAGTTCACATGCAAGCCTGTATGCCTTCTCTACATCTGCAATAGTGGCTTCCTGTGGGAAGTTTATGGTCTTTGATACGGCATTATCCGTATGCTGCTGGAATGCAGCCTGGATCTTTATGTGCCATTCAGGAGAGATGTCATGTGATATGACAAATGTCTTTTTAACATCCAGCGGTACCTCTTCCAGCTCCTGGACCCCGCCCCTCTCAGTGATCTTCTTCATGAGCCTCTCTGAATAAAAGTCCCTCTCTTTAGCAATACTCTTAAACTCTTCATTCATCTCAGGGAGGCGGTCCTTGTCCATGACCTGCTTAAAATAGACCAGGGCAAAGAGTGGTTCTATGCCGCTTGAGCATCCCGCTATAATAGAGAGCGTGCCAGTAGGGGCTATTGTAGTAAGTGTGGCGTTTCTTAATTGTGGGCCGTTCTCTTTGAAGATGCTCTTATCAAAGTTTGGAAATACGCCTCTCTTCTTAGCAAGGTCACAAGAAGCAATACCAGCTTCATCCCTTACAAACTTCATTACCTTCTTTGCTATGGCCACTGCATCATCGGAGCTATACGGTATGCCAAGCTTGATCAGCATATCTGCAAACCCCATAATGCCCAGGCCTATCTTTCTGTTGGACTTGGTCATCTTCTCTATTTCGTCTATGGGGAAGTTATTCATATCTATGACATTGTCTAGAAAATGTACTGCCTTCTTTACAACCTTTGCAAGCTTTGAATAGTCTATCTCGCCATTTGTTACCATGCGCGAAAGATTTACACTTCCTAGATTGCAGCTCTCATACGGCAAAAGTATCTGCTCGCCGCAAGGATTTGTAGATTCATATGTTCCGCCCTTTGGCGTCGGGTTAAATTTGTTCATCTTATCGATGAAGATTATCCCTGGCTCGCCATTCTTCCATGCCATCTTTACTATGAGATCAAATACTTCCCGGGCATTCAGTTTACCAACGGCTTTTTTACTGCGCGGGTTTACAAGATCATAATCTTCGCCTGCCTCTACCTTATTCATAAAGTCGTCTGTAATGCTGATGGAGATATTGAAGTTTGTGATATCTTTATCACTCTCTTTACAGGTTATGAATTCCAGGATATCTGGGTGGTCCACTCGGAGCATGCCCATATTCGCTCCCCTGCGGGTATTATGTGAAACAAATCCATTGGCAATATATGTATGAGAATCCGGAACTACTAAATCCAAAGTAAGTGTTCTAGAAAATTTTACATCTTTTACTTGATCATAATACTGGCTGTTCATTAAAAATTTATTGAGAAAACTGCTTTCTAAAACTGGGAACTCCTCCACCAACATCTGCAATCTCTGTTTTGTAAGACTACGTCCGTCTTCGATATTATCTAAATAATGATATATCTTCCTATATAACGAATTTTTTGGTTTTATTATTAGAGATTCGTAAAATTCTCGGAATTTCTTAGATTGATTAGGAATTACATCATTAAAGGTATAACTTTTTTTCTTTATACTATCTAGTTTATCAATTTTGTTTTTGCTTATAAAACCTATTCTTTCTTTAAAAAGGCTTAAGCCTTCAGGTGTAACAACTCTTAATCGGTATAAATAATTATTACCAAAAGCAGTTTTTCTATTCTTATTAACAGATATGCGAGAAGGGATACCAAGGCTTAAAAGTAATGTCTGCACTAAATTAATTAGCCCCTCAGAAACAGAAGATATGCTAATGTATCCTTCTGAATTTATGCTACCGTCTGCCTCAAAGAGGCCTCTTAAAAAAGATTCAGCGCATTCTCTATCGCCTTCTAATATAACTGTTGGAATTAATGCCGCTCTTGAATCAGCCTTATCTATTCCAATAAACTGAAGCCATTCAACTAACATCTTACTGTGATATATGTTATTTATACTTTTATCATTAGGTTTTTGCTCATACCTGCTATCTATTTTAAAATTTCTCCATACTATATCATCAAAGTGCTTCTTTAAATCTAAGGCGTCGTGGGGGATAGCTAACATGAGCTTGTTCCTATAATAACAACCATCCCCTATATAGTAGCCAAATAACTCGGCTAAATCCTTATTCATCCTTTCTGGAATCTGGCATAATTTTGTATTAAAGTGAAATTCTTTATTGAATGGTTCAAATACTATAGTTTCACCTATAAAAGTATCTTTTTGCAGGGCTACCCAATCTCCTCTTTTTACCTCTATCAATCTCTTCCATGCATAATTACCATCAGCATCAATTACTCTGATTTTATGATTTAGAGTTCCTGTAAACCTATATCCATCTTTTGTAACAATGCTCTTCACTGTCTTAACGCCATTATTGTACCACTGCTCTGCCATCTTTATTCCATTGTCTGTAGGGATGTTAAGATAAATATTTTGGTATCCCATTCCCTTTACTTCACCTAAATCTTTTATAGGCTTTAAACCCTTTGAGGTAGAAATAATCGTGTTATAATCTACACAACCTCCTTGTTTCACAGCCTGGGTTGCAGCATCAAATACCTTAAGGAATGATATGGGTCCGCTCGCTACGCCTCCGGTTGTCTTTACGCAACTGTTCTTTGCGCGTAGCCTTGCAAAACTGAATCCTGTGCCGCCTCCACTCTTGTGTATTAAGCTCGTCTGCTTTAATGTCTCAAAGATAGAGTCCATTGAATCTTCTATTGGCAGTACAAAACATGCGCTTAGCTGCTGTAAATCTCTACCTGCATTCATAAGCGTGGGAGAATTGGGCAAGAATTCCAGGTTTGCCATGATAGAATAAAATTCATCTGCAGTCTTCTTAAGATCAGCGTTCTTATCATAGTTTAAATCTGCCTGGGAGATATTTTCAGCAACGCGTGAGAACATCTCTTCTGGAGTCTCTATGACATTGCCTTTTAGATCTTTTTTGAGGTACCTTCGCTTTAAGACGGTTACGGCATTTTCTGTGAGATTGGAATTTACATCGACTGGTAAAGACATACTACTTCCCTCCATACTGCGTGGTTCCTACGAAGCTTATAATAAATATAAAAGCAATGTAGAAAAAGTTTTTAGAAAAATTGCAATAAAAAAGCGCTTCTTTTGCTTACGCCATTGTGAAGTATAGCATATAATCTATAGAATGTCAAGAGGGGCAGACTACTATATGTTGTATTTAGGGCTTATCATACCCACATTATTTGGTATTTCTAACTATACTCTCGACGCCAGAGCGAAAGAGCGCAAGGCCGTCCCCTTCAGGAATTAAATCTCTTCTCGTCCAATGCGGATGCTGGGTATTTGTTATATATCTTTCAGGATGCGGCATCATGCCGAGTATCCTTCCCGTTGTATCGCATATGCCTGCTATATCATCCACAGAGCCATTTGGATTCCATGGATATTTATTCGGCGCACCTTTGTCATCGATATATTTAAATACTATCTGATTATTCTTTCTCAAATAATCGAGCACTCTATTGTCTCTTGGGACAAATTTTCCCTCTGCATGAGCCACCGGAAGATAGCTCATATACTTTACATGTTTTGTCCATGCACACTTGCTCTCTTCATTCTTTAATAGATAGACCCAGCGGGCTTCAAATCTCGCTGAATCATTTAAATTGAGCGTTGCTTCAAACTCTTTCTGATCCTTGCCTATATCAGGCAATAGGCCTGCCTTTACAAGAACTTGAAAACCATTACATATCCCGAGTATGAGCTTCTTTTGGGAAAGGAACTTCCTCATCTCTTTCGCAAGTGTAAACTTAAGTTCATTTGCAAGGATCTTGCCACTTGCAATATCATCGCCATAAGTAAATCCACCAGGTATAACAAGTATATGATAGTTATTTAATATTTTGCCATCATCTTTTAACCTGTTTATATGGACAATATCCGCCTTTGCGCCAACCTGTTCAAATGCAAACGCAGTCTCTCTATCACAATTTGTCCCTGCTGCCCGTAACGCTATTACTCTTGGCTTCATTTGCCCCTTAGTGGTTAATAATCTTTAAATGGTGCCTGCCATGCAGCCTTTAGGTCTTCTATTCTTTCATTAACAATGGTTTTTCCGTCGAGACCAAGGATCTTCAGGCTCTTAGATTTAGTCACCTTACCTATAAGCCCAAAAGGCATGCCTTTTAAGATCTTTTCAAACTTTTCTTTATTATGCTCTGCTACTTCTACTACGAATCTTGTATTGGATTCAGAGAAGAGTATCTTGTCATCTCTCTTCATATCTTTACTAGCTGGTACGCCTTTAAGACGTGCTTCTACTCCTAAGCCGCCGCTAAATGCCATCTCTGCCAATGTCACACCTAAGCCGCCCTCAGAACAGTCATGGCATGAATCGACCAATTCATTTCCTGTGGCGCGACTCAGTCTATTCATAAGCTTCTTACCATTCTTTGCATCTACCCTGGGTACATTCTTTCCTGTGAATCCATTTATATGATAGTAGTGTGACCCACCAAGCTCATCTTTGGTAAGGCCGATTACATATATAAGTCCGCCTTTATGTTTGAGGTCCATGGTAATTGCCTTGGTTACGTCTTTCATGACGCCCATGGCCGATATAAGGAGTGTTGGAGGTATGGCTATTGTCTCTTTACCTGTAGCATACTCATTATTGAGGCTATCTTTTCCAGATATAAATGGAGTACCATAACTCTTTGCAATATCATAGCATGCCATAGATGCCCTTACGAGACCGCCTAATCTATCCGGCTTATCAGTGTTTCCCCAGCAGAAGTTATCGAGTATTGCTACTCGATCCAGGTTACCGCCCACACATATAATCTGACGGAGCGCTTCATCAATAGCTGAAGCAGCCATATGATAC
>CAYLIX010000103.1:0-5287 GCA_964383775.1 uncultured Planctomycetia bacterium | reverse complement strand
TACGGTTCAGAGGTGGAGGGGCCAGTCGTAGTAGAGCTTAATAATGTACCCTGGGAAAAGGCGCTCAATATCGTATTAAAGGCAAATGGATATGTCTATGAAAAAGAGGGCAATATCATAAGGGTAACGACTCTCGAGAGACTCAGCGAAGAGCCACTTACTACGGAGGTATTTTACTTAAACTATGGAAAGGCGGAAGAGGTATCAGCATCTATAAAGAAGATGCTTACAAGTAGGGGGACTATTCAGCATGATGAGAGGACCAACTCCGTTGTCATTACAGATATACCAAGCCAGACGTATAAGATAAGCGCCATCATAAAGAAGCTTGATGAACGCACTCCTCAGGTCCTTATAGAGGCAAAGATAATAGAGACGAGGCTTTCAGATTCAGAGACCCTCGGTATAGATTGGGGTACACAGATTACCTTGAGGGGCGCGGCAAAACCTACTACTATGCCATTTACAAGGCGTGTTGAGACTAGCACAGAGCAGATCTTTGACAGGTACTTTCCTATAGGTTCTGCTACTGCGGCAACCGGAGGCGCAGCTTTTGCCGGCACTACAGAGAGTGAATTTCCTACGGATTCTGACCCTGGTGCCACTGTAGCGGCTTCAGAACGTTCCAACTGGCCATTTGCTGATTCAGGTGATTTTACCTTTGGCACGCTCGACTTTACAGAATTTCGCGCAGTCCTGGAATTTATCAGGGAACGCAGTGATACGGATATACTCTCAAATCCCAGGATAACTACCTTGAATAATAAAGAGTCCAAGATATTGGTAGGTTCAAAGATGCTCTTTCCTTCATTTAATTTTAATGAAGATACAGGAGAGTTTATAGTATCAGGATTTGGCGACGAAAAGGATGTGGGTGTTGGGCTTACTGTGACTCCTCACGTAAACCCGGAAGGTGATATAGTAGTCGACTTAAAGCCTGAGATAAAGGAGTTTACCGGTATGCAGACGCTCGATGCCACGAGGGGCATAGTGGCACCAGTCTTCCAGACCAGGGAGGCGCAGGCAGAGGTCATGGTAAGGGATGGTGATACCATAATGCTGGGAGGGCTCATTACTAAGAGTACCGTCGACAGCGTTGATAAGGTACCTATTTTAGGCGATATACCGCTCTTGGGAGAATATCTATTTTCACAGAAATCCAAACTGATAACGAGGACGGAACTCGTAATATTCATCACAGTTCATCTTGTTAAGGATAGGTGGGAGTCACACCTCGATCCCAATACTGCATATGTGCCCATGCCCGTACCCAGAGACACGGAAGTGTTTATGGCGCTGCCTCCAGTAGAGAAGAAAGAGAAGAGAAAGTGGTTTCAGATCTGGTAGCCCATGGTAAAGCAGAAGATTAAAGTGCAGTTTTCAAAAGAGGGCATGATGAGATTTGTTTCGCACCTGGATCTCATGCGCCTCTTCCAACGTGCCTCCAGGAGAGCCAGGCTAAATGTAGCCCTTACCCAGGGATTCAGTCCGCATCTTGCAATCAGCATACAGCCTGCACTTAAACTGGGTAAGTCGAGCCGCTCACTCGAAGCGCAATTCAAGATTAATGGATGGGTAGATGTCAACGGCTTTACAAAGTCACTCGAGCAGCAACTGCCCGAAGGAATTACACTATTGAAATCGGAGATAATATAGTTTATGTATAAACAGATACTTATAAATGTTGAACAGAATGAGAAGAGGGTCGCAATACTTGAGGGCTCAAGCCTTGAGGAGTTTTATGTTGAGCGCTCAGACCATAAGCGCCTCGCTGGTAATATATACAAAGGCAGGGTAAGGACCATATTGCCTGGTATGGGCGCGGCCTTTGTGGATCTGGGAATTGGTAAAGATGGGTTTCTTCATGTGAGTGATGTTATTGAAGGGCCGCAGGATCTCAAAGAACTAATATCAGAATCGCTCGATGGCCAAAGCCATAAGAAGAAGAGAGGTAGCCATTCACCCAGCATCTCACAGCTTTTAAAGAAGGGCGAAGAGATCATTGTGCAGGTTGTAAAGGAGCCGATCGGAACAAAGGGCGCACGCCTGACCACTCATATCAGCATGCCTGGCCGTTTTGTTGTATTTATGCCGTATGAGGGTCATATCGGTATATCTAAGAGAATTACCAAACATAATGATCGCACCAGGATCAAGAGGGACCTGGCCAGCCTAAAACTCCCGAAAGAGACAGGCCTCATAGTGCGCACAGTCGCAAGCAATGCAAACAGACGCGCATTTGCGCACGAGATAAAACACCTTATGAACCTATGGAACAAGGTCAAGAAAGAAGCAGATTCTACTACTGGTGTTCGCCTCCTGCATCATGAGTATGATCTTGTGCTCAGGGTAGTAAGGGATATCTTTAGTAAAGATGTCAACAGACTCATTGTGGATAATAAAGAGGAGTATAAGAAGGTTGCCCATTTTGTCTCGAGCATTATGCCGGGCTTGAGGCTGAGGATCAAGTATTACCGGGGTGAGACCCCGCTCTTTGACCGTTTTGGTCTCGAGAAGGAGATATCAAAACTTTACGGAAATAAGATCTATCTGGCGAGCGGCGGCTCTATTGTAATAGAGCAGACTGAGGGGCTCGTAGCAATAGATGTAAATACAGGCGGGTTTGTGGGTAAGAAGAATCTTGAAGAGACGACATTCCTCACAAACATGGAGGCAGCAAAAGAGATCGCCAGGCAAGTAAGGCTGCGTGATATGGGCGGAATCATTGTCATAGACTTTATAGATATGGAGACTAAGGATCACCGGCACAAGGTCTTTGAAGCGCTAAAAGCGGGACTGCGTCGCGACAAGGCAAAGACAAAAGTCCTCAACATATCCCAGCTTGGATTAGTAGAGATGACACGCCAGCGCATGCGCCAGAGCGTTGAGAGCATCTCATATAAGGTCTGCCCATATTGTAATGGCCGCGGATCAGTAAAGAGTGTAGCAACAGTATGCATAGAGGCAAGAAAACGCCTTACCCAGGCATTAAAGAAGAGACCTAAGAGAGAAGTAGTTATATATCTCCATCCAGATGTATGCAAACACCTTCTTACAAAGGAGAGGAGCTCTATCTCTTATCTCGAAAATAGATACAGGCGCAGGATAGCAATAAAAGAAGATCCATCTTTCCATATAGAGATGATCAAGATAGCCGGATAACGTTTAGAAATATAATAGGAGCAATAGATATGAAAGAGAAGAGCCATAAGAAGAGACTTCTTCGCAAAAGCCTGACCCTGACAGAGATCCTGATAGTCGTAGCGATTATAGGAGCCATCATATCAATAGGTGTACCACAATTTGTTAAGTATATGAATCGCGCCCATGCAAATATATGCGATTCAAACAGAAAGATTATTAAGAAGGCTATTGAAGATTGGGTCTTGAGGGTCTTTCCGGGCACAGGTACTTCGATAACCAGCGCAGGTACAGGCCAATGGCTCACTTATATAGAAGGAGATGAAAAACCTATCTGTCCCAGTGGACCCACTTATCAGGTAGCAGGCTCCAGTGGATCAGGCGCTGGCACTGTAGGGGGTTATTCTGTATCATGCAGTACGCATGGTTTCAGCGGCGGCGGTGGCGGAGATGATGGTGGCGATGATGGTGGTGATGATGCTGACACTGATACATCAGATGCCGATACAGATACTGATACTGACACAGATACAGCAGATACTGGCTGTGATACAGATACTGACACAGATACAGATACTGGCGGAGATGTAGATGTAGATACAGCAGACACAGAT
Organism: uncultured Planctomycetia bacterium; assembly: GCA_964383775.1. Lineage (GTDB taxonomy): Bacteria > Omnitrophota > Gorgyraeia > JABMRJ01 > JABMRJ01 > CAYLIX01. The sequence continues at coordinate 1,532 of CAYLIX010000103.1, read as the reverse complement.
ACCGATACAGATACTGACACAGATACTGACACAGATACTGAAAAAGATAAAGAAACAGATAAAGATACAGACACAGAAACAGATACTTTTGATTGCTTCCCTGATGCTGATGCAGATGATGTTGATACGGACACAGATACTGATACATTTGATTGTTTCCCTGACGCTGATGCAGATGATGTTGATACGGACACAGATACTGACACTGACACATTTGATTGTTTCCCTGATACAGATACCGATACGGACACAGATACCGATACAGCAGATACTGGTTGTGATACTTTCTAGCTATATGTAAATAAAAGATAAGCGAGGATGCGATGAAGAAGAGTAGAGGCTATTCCCTGATTGAGGTACTTGTTGCAGTAATGCTAATATCTATATTCCTAGTATTTGTATTTGGCGCAATAACCCTGGGACGGGTAAATATAAACAATGCAAAACACAGAAAAGACGCCCTGTCCATTGCCAAGCTTGAGCTTGAAGGCCTGCTTGCTGGTACCTATGCTGCACTTCCATTAGGAGAGGCTATGCCCATTGTATCCAGCATATCATCACTCTATCCTGATTCAGAACTTGGTAGTCTAAGCGGATCCCTCAGTGTTACAGTAGTAAATTATACTAATACGGATCTCAACATAGATGCAGGTGAGGCTGCACAACTGACTGCTACTGTTTCATGGCAGGAGCCTAATCCTCTGGGCCAGAGGCGTACATTAACAGAGACCCTAACGACCATAAAAGGGAACCTAGACTAATGGCAAATTTTATAAGGAAGATACTCAAAAAATTAAAAGGATTTACTCTTGTCGAGCTGATGATCGTGACTGCGCTCATGGTTGTAATTGCTACATGGATGCTTACCATCTATATAGCGGGTATCAAGAGCTGGAAGAGTCTCCAGGCAGAGGCTGAGCTGCAGCAGGTTGCGACCGTCTTTTTGGAGAAGATAATCCGTGGAGTAGAAGTCGTGGCTACAGAGGGGGCCAAGAAAGGTTTGCAGGAGGCGCTTGCTGTGACTACGCCTGCGGGTACATCGACTACGAACAATATTGTATATCGCTGTCCCGAGGATACTGCAGATAGGTCGTTCTTTATATATGACGGTGATAGCAATCCTGCTACAACCGCTGATAATTATCTTGCCTATGATGACGATGGTAATCCCTCAAGTGGAGATGAAGTATCGGTATTAAACGGGCAGACAGTCTCCGGCGCTCCAGCTACGGGGATGTATATAAGAAATATCACATTTACAAGAAACGGGGATTATGTATCAATAGCATTATGGATGCAGCGCACCTTAACCGATGAAGTCATAAATGTAAGATTAAATACAGGTGTATTCTTCAGAAACCAGGCCTTTTCCAGCCTTACACTTAGTAGCAGTGCAGGTGGCGATACATTCTTTGATTGTTTTGATACAGACACTGACACTGATACAGATACCGGTGGAGACACAGATTTTGATACTGATTGTGACACAGATACTGATACAGACACTGATACAGACACAGATACTGATACTG
>CAYLIX010000102.1:0-5324 GCA_964383775.1 uncultured Planctomycetia bacterium | reverse complement strand
GGGGATGCCATTTGCAGGCAGGAAGACTAATCTAGATTATGAACAGAAGGCAGGGCCATGTTATCTTATGAACAGTTTACCAAGCGCTGTGCCATCTATCAGCAATGACGGCCTCTATTTAACTAACCCTATTGTTGGATGGACTTATCAGGATATGGATGGTAGCAGGCAAGTGAAATACCAAACCGTACTGTCAAATGACGATTTTATAGACTCTAGTATCACTTCATCTATAATCTGCTCATCCTCGAATAGCCATTCTCCCCAGGATATTTCAGATTCACCGTATAAATGGAAGGTAAGAGTCCATGATGGATTTGACTGGTCTATATGGCAGATAGCACAAGAAGGTTTTGGTTTAGATACTACGCCTCCAAGCGGATCGATATTGATAAATAATGACGATGTTATTACATATTCTCTTGAGGTTGAGCTGGAACTTTCAGCCTCGGATGAAGGCTCCGGTGTCTCTGAGATGGCATTTTCAAATGATAATAACAATTGGACTGATTATGAAGAATTTAATGAGACAAAAGAGTGGACTCTTTCTTTGGGTGAGGGACAAAAGACTGTATATGTAAGGTATAAAGATGAGGTCGGTTTTGTGTCGGCCAGTTTTTCTGATGCCATAGAGTATATTCTTCCTAATACGCCGCCCGTACTATCGAATAGCGCTCTTTCCCCGGAAGAAGGCGGGCCTACCACCATATTTAATTACACAGTGCAATATATCGATGCAGATGGAGATGCCCCGACCCTCATGTATCTATATATAGATGGCGAAGGAAAGCCTATGCAGCTTGCAAGCGGTATCAGCTCTAATGGAACATATAGTTATTCTACTACCCTTATGCCAGATCCATCTATCCACTCCTATTATTACGAATTCTCTGATGGCAGGGTGCCAGAACCTATACGCTTACCACAGGATGTGCCATTTGAAGGGCCTACTGTGTACAGGCCTGCTGGTGCGCCTATGCTCTTTGATCCCAGTGTGAGCCCAGAACGCGGAAACGAAAGAGAAGACTTTACTTACTCTATATATTACTATGATCCGGATGGGTATGCTCCAATAAGGGCGGATGTAATAATAGATGGTGTCTCCTACAATATGTATCATTCATCAGGCGAAGCAGGTAACGGTACCTATAGTTTTAGTACTGCACTGGATCTCACAAGCCCACATACGCACTCCTTCATCTTTGTAGATGAGTGGGGGCAAGGAGACTTAACAAGCCCTTCCACAGGTGCCTTTAATGGGCCTGTAGTAACCCCAGAGCTAGGTGTAGCGAGCCTATATGTAGACGACTTTGAGGACGGGAGCTTCAACTATAATTTATTAGGCAGATGGACCAGCGATAATGGTACATGCGCTTCAGTGAATCAGGTATCAGGGCGTCTTACGATCACATGGGATGATTTGAATGATTATTGGTATACATGTTTGTGGGATAGTACTGATACGTATGATGGTTCATATTATAACGAACTATCCTTTGATATAGCCGGCTCGCAAGGTGGAGAGAGACTGAGCATAGAGTTCCAAGATGCCTTTGGAAATCGAAGTTTTCCCAATACTGACTATTTTGCTATAACACAAGAGATGCAGACTATAACGATTCCTTTGAACGATTATGTCTGCCGTGATATTGACATGGCAAGGCTTAAGGCCATATCACTTCTCTTTAAAGATACTACTACAGGTAGTGTCACTATAGACAATATTAAACTCTCTTATGATCCGTTACTCGTCTTTGAGCCACCAAAATTTGCCACAGTCAAGCTACCAAGCAACGGGCCAATAAGATTTATTGGCAGGGACTTATTTGTAAATGGCCAACCATATCTTATAAAAGGTGTGGGATACCAGCCAGTACCCATTGGACAGACCCCACAGACATGGAATAAAGCCGACTCCTCTTTATATGAGAGAGATATGCCTATATTAAGGGATATGGGGTGCAATACAGTAAAGACATGGGCTACAGTAACGAGTGAGCTTTTGGATGCGGCATACGCATCTGGTATAAAGGTCTGCGCAGGATTTTGGATAGATACGACCATCGATTTCTCAAATGAGACTGTGCGCACTGACTTAATAAGCGAATTCTCGAGCTACGTGAGTGAGTTTAAGGATCATCCAGCCTTGCTTATGTGGCTCATAGGAAATGAGCAGAATATGTCCAATGGCGATAATACCCATTGGTATAGCTTGGTAGATGAGATGGCTGAAGCAGCTTATAATATAGAAGGAGAAGGCTATCACCCTATTGCCGTAAGCAATGCCACTGCATGCAACACAGGCTACTCCAAGTTAGGGGCAGATGATGGATCCCTTGGGTTTTTAGATGCCTGGGGTCTCAATATATATAGAGGAAGAAGCTTTCAGAACCTCTTTCATAATATAAGGCGTAGGACTTCAAAGCCTATCGTAATTGGCGAATACGGCATAGATGCATGGGATCATGCAAGCAATCTCCTGGATGAGACTGTCCAGGCCCAATGGGATACTGAGCTCTGGAACGAGATTGCATCTGCATCAGAGTGCACTGGTGGTATGGTAATGGCATACTGTGATGAGTGGTGGAAGGCAGGTAGCCCCTCTACGCATGATTTTGGTGGATTCTCTAGTCCAGGACCTGATAACTATTCCAATGAAGAATGGTATGGTATCGTTTCCCAGGGACAGTCAGGTTTAATTACCAAGAGATCCGCCTATTATGATCTAGCTGAGTGCTTTGAGGACAACACGCGTAGTTATCGCAACATTACTTTGCCTGATCCGCCAGAGGACCTGGATATTGATACAAGTATTAACAGTGCGTCGCTTTCATGGTCACCCAGCCCCACATCTGATATTGATGGTTATGCGATATATCGCTCCAGCGCTAACTCAGGATTTGTAAGGATTGCGATTGCAAGTGCTAATGCATCCGAATACGAAGATAGCGATCTTACACCAGACGACTATTCATATGCAGTAACAGCTTTTGTCTATAACGAAGGCGTGGCTATCGAGAGCAATCCCTCAGGAGCCTATCCCGGTCCTATTACACCCATACTATCTATACGCCTCGATCCTTATCCTGCGACATGGGATCTAGGCATGGTAAACCCGGGCTCATCCTGGGCTACAGGGCTCAATGAACGAATAATGGTTACAAACGATGGAAATCTTACCACTACACTTAGCTTGTATGTCACAGATACTACTGGAAATAGATGGGATGCCAGTGATGTCGTAGGTGGTAATACAGTCAATAGATATACTATGTTCGGCCTATTTACGGGAGCGGAAATTACAAATATAGATAATTCATATTATGATGCGAATGACCTGATATCAGATAGTGATTCTACGCCGTCTACACCTACCAGATTTGCAATGCCACTTTCAGCGAAGAATGGCACGAATATCATGCCGCGCGATAATAGAGCCTTCTGGATGAAATTCGATGCGCCAGAAGTTGACATAACAGAGGAAAAGGAGACTCACCACATATATGTTGTGGTGACAGCAGAATAACCAATGTATTATAAAATGAATGTAAAGGAGGTGAAATAAGATGAAGAAGCTATTAGTAGCACTAATGGTCGTTGCAATGCTCTTTGCCAATGGCACAGCAGCATATGCAGTAAATCCGGCAACAGTCAATGTCAAGGTAGAGATTGATCACACTATCAGCATTGAGATAGCCGGTGGTAGCGACAATCAAGGCACTATAGACTTTGGTAAAGTAGGCCTTAGCTCAACTGCGGTTGCTGACAAAGAGGTTACAGTAAAGAATAACGGAACCGGTGTAACTGAGACTATAACCCTGGCCATGACTGTTCCGAGTGGCTGGTCAATACAGTTTCAGTTTGCCGCGTCAAAGCCAGCAGAAGGAGACTCAAACTGGAAAGATGCAGATGCAGTCTCAAAGACGATCGATTACGACGTAACAGAGAAACTCTGGGCTAAGCTTGTAACACCAGCGACGACGAGTGTTACAAACCTGGATACACCGCTTACAATCTCTGCTGAGTAGAGATTGAAAATATAGATTGATACATCTCCGAAGCATTGCTTCAAAGTGGTGTTTCGGAGATGTGTAAGCGGTTAATAAGGAGTAGAGATGAAGAGACGTGTATTAGCGATACTCTTTTGCGTTGCCTTGATGTGGGCTGGGCTTGCTTATGCAGCAGGCTTAAGCACCACATTTGGCCGTGTAAAGGTGGCGAATATAGCTATAGGCCAGACCTATAGTATGGAGCAGGATGCGGGAAGCCCGCTCATAGTAGAAAATACAAGCGATATTGAGCTTGAACTTGTAGTAGAGGTACTCGTTCCAAAAGAGCGAGACCTTATTGAGGGATATGAGCCCATACCGAGCACTGACTGGATAGAGATAAGCCAGAATGCTTTTACAGTGTTAGCTAAAGGTAATGCCAAGACCGATGTAGTGATTACTATTCCGGATGATCCAATATATAGCGGAAGAAAGTATCAAGCCTATATTTGGTCGCGCACAACAGGCGGGTCTGTTGGTGTGGGCTTAAAGAGTAAATTGTTATTAACAATAGCTGAGTAGAGATGAAGAGACTAATATCCATAATAATGGTGATGATGGTGGCGACGCAAGCCCTGGCGCTAGATAAGGTCGAGGTTAATGTAAAAGTAAATATTGACGCGCCGCCGCCTACGCCTACAGGATTGAGGGCCAGCTTAAGCAGTGATGGCCAGGAGATCACTGTAGAGTGGGACCAGGCCTCTGATTCTGATGGAGACTGGGCAGGATATTACCTATATTATGGATACACTTCTGGGAATCTCGATTTAAAGAAGAATATTACTGATATCACTACCACAAGTTATATATTTGATGTGGGCTCGAGTGGTTCTTCCACGAGTGGTACTAGCCCTAGCTCATTGAGCTTTTCTTCAGGCAGTTCTCCTAGCGCACAGGACGTTCGCGCACTGGAATATGTGCCGGATGAGGTAATAGTAAAGTTTAAGTCAGAAGAAGAGATAGGCATAGGTGAGCTCGATCGCGTCATAAAAGAGATCGATGTAGAATACGGCATAGTAAGCGTGGATAGAGTTTTTGCTGCTCATTTTTCTGAGAAGGATGATAAAGACCGCGAAAAAGCAAGGCCAGATAGCGGGTGGTACTGGTTTCTTGATGAGGCTGTATCCCTTGATGGTGAGGTAGATATCAATCGTAAAGAGAAGCTGTCTGCCAGCGGTACAGATGACACTCCTCAAGACGCTGATCTACCAAATCTAGCCAATATTTACAAGATCACACTTAAAGAAGGCTCTGATGTCATAGCACTCTCAAGCT
>CAYLIX010000101.1:0-5386 GCA_964383775.1 uncultured Planctomycetia bacterium | reverse complement strand
GAGCATAGAAGAGATCGAAAATATGGGGCTCACGACGAGCCCGACGGGCTCTATCATAAGGCTGAAGGATGTGGCAGAGGTAAAAGACTCTTATCTGGACCCAGCCGGATTTGCCAGGCTCAATGTACGGCCTGTCGTCTCTATCTATATACAGAAAGAGTCGACCGCAAATACTATAAAGGTCATCGGAGGTATACAAAAGCAGATCGATGAAATAAAGCTATCCCTGGATAAGAAGATAAAGATGACGACGACCTTTAACCAGGCAGAGTTTATCACACACTCGATCGATACTGTAAAGACCTCGCTTTTGCGGGGCGCACTCCTCGCCATTATAATCTTACTCCTCTTTCTTGCAGCACTTCCGCGTAAGAGCTACATACCGCTCTTTATATTTATGGGGGCAATATTATTTTTGCCGGTAAAACTACTCTATGCTACGCTTGCCATTGTTACGATACTCCTACTCATATCAAGGAATATGAAATTTATACTGATAATATCTCTGGCCATACCCATCTCAGTTATGATTACGTTTACATTTATGTATCTGCTCAATGTATCGAATACTATGTTTATAACGCTCAATATAATGACTTTGGCAGGATTGGCATTGGGCATAGGTATGCTTGTGGATAGCGGCATCGTAGTGTTGGAGAACATATTCAGGCATAGGAGTGAGGGAGAGGATCCTAAGAAAGCTGCAATAGAAGGGTCTGATGAGATGACCGTAGTAATAATAGCAGGTACGCTCACTACGCTTGTAGTATTCCTACCCATACTCTTTGTTAACGTGCAGACTAGGTTGATGTATGGTGGTGTAGGCATTACAGTTACGTTCTCTCTCATAGCGTCACTCTTTGTGGCTTTTACGGTCGTGCCGCTATTATCTTCCAAGACAGAGCTTCTCTCCAGTACCCCAAAATGGATAGATACCTTGACAAGGTATTACAGGCGTTATCTTATAATTGCCCTGAGAAATAAGAAGAGACTGCTCTGGGGTGCATTTACTATATTCCTCATATCACTTATATGGTTTACGAGACTGGACAAAGAGTTTATAGGAAGCACACAGCAGAGTGATTTTACCATATTTGTAAGGATGCCTACAGGTACGAAGCTCGAAATGAGCAACCTTGCCTGCAAAAAAGTGGAAGAGGTACTCGAGAATATACCGGAAGTCAAGAATATGACGAGTCGTGTAGAGCCGTGGATCTCCAAGGTATATGTAAAACTTATACCCCTTACCATGAGAAGAAAATCTACCAAAGAGGTCATAGAGTCGATAAGGCCGCAGGTAGAGAATATCAGGTTATACTATCCGCAGGATGAGAGTGTGCAGCAGCCATTCATATACTTTGAAGAGCCGCAAGAGGTCGGTACAAAAGAGATCATACTCGATCTCTTTGGGTATGATTATAAAGTTTTAAGAGAGCTTGCTGTAGCCATGTCCAGAAGGATAGGGAGCATAAAGGGACTTACAGACGTAAAGATAAGGATGAGAGAAGGCAGACCTGAAATGGCCTTAAAGATCGACAAGCAAAAGGCCGCCTTATATGGACTAAGCACCAATGACATTGCTCTGTCAATCCATGCCCAGATGAGGGGCTTGAGGGCAACGTACTATCACACCGATGCAAGAGAGATAGAGACAATAGCCAGGATAGATGAAAAATACCGACGGACATTTAAAGACTTAAAGAATCTTGTCCTGGCGTCTCCAGATGGCGATGATATTCTTTTAAAACAGGTCAGTGACTTTGAATTTGATTTGGGGCCGAGCGAGATCTGGAGAAAAGATAAGTCCCGCATGATCCAACTGAGCGCCAATGTCGGGACCTTAAGCCTGGGAAAGGCAGTGCGCCTTATTAATACAGCACTTGAGGATATAGAATTCCCTGAAGAATATTTTTATAGATTCGGGGGTGGATACCCACAGCTCCAGGAGAGTCAAAAACAATTCTTACCAACAATATTTCTTATGCTTGCACTCGTTTACATGGTATTGGCTGGATTATTCGAATCTTATAAACAGCCCTTCATTATCATGATCTCTGTGCCCGTAGCAATAATCGGAGTAGTGATTGCGTTGACCATAGCCAAGAAAGCAGTGAGCATGGGAGTCATTGTAGGCCTCGTTCTTTTAGGCGGGATAGTCGTAAACAATGCCATCATACTAATAAATAGGACCAATCAATTAAGGGAGAAGGGTTATAAGGTACTGCGGGCAGTCATAACAGCCGGATGCAACAGGCTTAGACCTATACTTATGACCACATCTACTACGATCCTGGGGCTCCTTCCCATGGCATTAGATAAGAGTGAAAGCGCCAATCTATGGTCGCCACTTGCCATTACTGTAATAAGCGGGCTCACAAGCTCTACTATACTTACCTTATTTGTTGTCCCTGCCATATATATTCTTTTTGAAAGCCGTAAGGGCCCTTCACACGCCAGATAGTAGAATTACTTATAATATATCATATTTATGTGCGATATGTGCAATAGCTTCAAATTACATGGCTAAGACTGAAATTACTTCATATCCCATTACCTATACACAAAAGTAAGGAAATATAAAAAAGTGCTTTTTGCAACCCTAGTAAAACCAAGGAGTTAGGCCTAAATGTTAGTTATTCAAAAAGGTGGAAATTATGCCTTGACGCTCTAATATATATATGATATACTTTACATAGTGGTAAGTTAAGGGGGAAAAAGATCTTTGACATCATTTTTTTTGAGCACCCAGTAATAGTATTTAAAAAGTGCTTAGGAAGATTTTTTTGTGCATGGCAAAAGAATCCTCGAAACGGCAAACTTCGCGAGAGCGAAGGACGTCCCGCTTCGTTCGCCATAAGCGAACTTCGTGGGACCAACCGATGCGCAGTAGCGCAAGGGTTGGCAAAGCCAAAGGGTCTAGTAATAGATAGCCGGGTTACCGAAAGGATTATTTTTTTGGCAACCGGCTTCTTTTTTTTATGCGGCCTACATTTGGGGGTCTATTTTTATTCGATATTAACTTAAGTCATTATAAAAGTCTTATTAGTATATAAAGGGGTAGTTTGGGGGTAGTTGAATGGGGTTTACGGGGAAAGTTGCAGACAACACGGGTGATTACGATGGCTATGGAGAGCGTGCAGTAGATACGGACACTGCAGATCTACAGCTTCCCATAAGCATTGCCAGCTGGCGCCAGCAGCGCTGGGTAAAGATAGTCTCTATCTTAGTGATAGGGATTTTTTCATTTCAGCAGGTTGCGTGGGCTGCTGATTATGATGTAGATGGCTTACTACAGAAATCCCGCTCCTCAAAGAAACACAGCTTCCTTGCCCCAGAAGTACTCCAAGACCTGCAAAAGGGGCGCGAGCAGGATATCCAGAAGAAACAAGACATTGAGGACGCTACGCTTGAGAGACGCATAGGCAGCCTTGAGGACGAGGTGGATAAGAGGCTGCAGGCCATAAGGGCCAAGAAGAAGAAGCGGATCGAGGATGAAGAGCAGCCAAGGGCGCTTGGAAGGCCGAGTGCAAGCGGGGGAGAGCTCAATTATACACTCTCTGATTATGATGAGAATAATGAACCGCAGACGCTCAATATCTATAATCGTGAGAGTGATGGCACGCTTATTGATATTACGACAGTAGACATCTCAGCGCTCGATAAGAGCAAGTGGGTCAATGCCGGAAGAGAGGTTGAGGGCAAGGATGGGGATAAGTTCTTTGGCGGGTATCTGGAAGGCATTGAAAAAGATATACCCGAAGAGTACATAATCTCCAAGACCGTTTACAAAGGCGAAAAAGAGAAAGAGAGAATAGATTATGTCCTAAGCGGATATGCAGATGGCGAGCCGCAGGAGATAAGATACTACGATTACAGCAAAGATGGCGACACAGATGAGAATCTTGATGAAATACGCGTCTATTCACTGGAGGATGTTGAGACAGAGATAAAGGGCGAGAGCAAGGATTCTGAATGGCTCACCCTTCTAACGGACGATAAGCTTTCAAAGACCTCTGTCTTTGAAGGCGAAAAAGACAAAGAACGCGTAGTCTATACACTCGATAGCTATTTTGAGAATGATCAGGGCGAGAACGTACCTAGCGAGACAAGCGTCTATGACTATGTCGAAGAAGGCGAAGGCGATGATAAGAAGCACAAGCTCACCAATGTCAGGACCTATGACATTATGGACCACTTCTCATCTGGTGACTGGGATACAACGCTCCAAGAGTTAAGAGACGGGGATCTACAGGATACTTACAAAGACGATCTATTATCAATTACAGACTATAGCGGACCTGCCGGCGAAGAGAAGCCAGAGCAGGTCTTCTATTATCACAACGGCGAGGTAATAGAGAGGGTCGATTATGAGTATCGCGAGTATGAATCAAAATACAGCGATAAGAAGAGACGAGCCATGGTCTCTACATTCAAATACGACACTGAAGGGCTCGAAGCTACAGAAGACCTGGATAATGATGGAGACATAGATGCGGCAGATACAGAGATCTTAAGAAAGACCAAAGATGAAGGGACTTTACTTGAGGAGAGCACCTTTACAGGCCCAGATGGAAGAGAGCGCATTGACCAGACATTCTACTATGCAGATGGAAAAGTAGTAGAGCGCAAGGACTACGAGTATGATGGCAAGCGCCTGGAGAGTATTCTTACTTATGACACAGAAGGTCTGGAAACAACTGAAGATCCAAGAGAGAGAGGCATAGGTTCACTCCTTGAAGAGTCTGTTTTTGATGGCCCAGCAGGCCTGGAGAAGATACAACAGACATTCTATTATGATTCTGAAGGCAATATTATAGAGCGCAAGGATTACGAGTATGATGGAAATCGCCTTGATAAAGTCCTCACATATGATACAGAAGGCCTGGAAGGTTCGCTAGACAGAAGAGAGAAAGAGATAGGCACTCTCACTGAAGAGAGTATCTTTGATGGCATATCCGGCCGCGAAAAGATCCAGCAGACCTTTTACTATGATTCTGAAGGTAACATTGTAGAGCGTAAAGACTATCAGTATGATGGCAAGAAACTGGAGCAGATATTTACATTTGATACTGAAGGCCTGGAGCAGGGGATAGATAGAAGGAAGAAGCTCACTGATCTGGATGGAGATGGGGACATAGATCACGAAGATGCGCTTTTAGCAGAAAACGGCACGATTCTGGAAGAGACGACCTTTGATGGCATAGAAGGCAGGGAAAAGACCCAGCAATCATTCTATTATGACTCTGAAGGCAATATTATAGAGCGCAAAGACTACGAGTATGATGGCAAACGCCTTACAAAGGTCATCACATATGATACAGAGGGGCTAGATGCTTCCGTTGATAGAAGAGAAGAAGGAACAGGCACACTTCTGGAAGAGAGTATC
>CAYLIX010000100.1:0-5407 GCA_964383775.1 uncultured Planctomycetia bacterium | reverse complement strand
CCCGCGCGGTCAGCCCCCGCCAGTCTCCCATCCCAGCGGCGGCTTGGGAGATGGAATGTACTAGTAAGAGATATCAAGTACTGAAGCTTCTCATCAAGCTCGTCGAGCAATCAGATGTATACACACGCAACCACTCTCTAAAGGTATATAGGCATGCCATTAGAATAGCCAAGCGTCTCAAACTTAATAAGACTCAGATCTACAACATAGGCAAGGCAGCCCTTCTCCACGATATAGGAAAAGTAGTCATAGATAGAAAGATACTGAATAAAAAGGGAAAGTTGACAAAAGAAGAATATATAGAGATCCAGGTTCATCCAGTAGTAGGAGCTGATATAGTAAGCATGGTAGATGACCTAAAGCCCACCTGCAAACATATCCGGCACCATCATGTAAAGTATTCTGGTGGTGGATATCCTAAGACAAAGAAAAAGTATAATGATATACCGCTAGGTGCAAGAATAATAGCTGTAGCCGATTCATATGATGCCATGGTATCGAATAGGCCATATAGAAAGGCATTCAGTAAAGAGTATGCTATTAAGGAGCTTGAAAGATGCTCAGGCAGAGAATATGACCCAAAGATAGTCAAAATCTTCACTGATATTATGAAAAAGAGATAACCGTATACATTATAAGGGGTTATCTGAAATCAACCCGCCAAAAGCCTGCCGTTAGATATTAAATAGCCAGATGTGTTAGAAATGCTACTATATAGGTAGGGGAGAAATGCCTTAGAATACAAAGAGGTGATAAAGATGCAAAATATAGTGTAACTATATATAAAAACATAGGTTAAATATGAGAGAGATACCCATTATTTCTCTATTTTTTTAAGCACATATGTTAGATATTCAAAAATCTAGTTATTTAGCCTTGCCATTTATAATCATATATGATATACTATATATGTAAGTAAAGCGGTTAATAAATCTATATTAAAAGAGTTAATTGCGAGGTAGCAAAGAAGGGCGTAAAAGTGAATTTTGAAGGGCGTAACAAATCAGGCTATGGAGATAATAATACTGTATATGATGCTGAATATATAGTATCATATAATAGTGATGTTAATCTTTATATAGACTGCCGCAGGCCGAGATTCTGGCGCTGGTTAAGAATCTTGGCTATTTTTATAACTATTTTATTTACTTTGCAGCAGGTTACCTGGGCACAGGGTGGTGCGCCTATTCAAAGTACCCCAAGTAGGGCAGATTTTAATCTGCCATCTAGAGACAAGCTCCATGATATATCCATCCCTAAGAATAAAGCCATCACAAAAGATATCAATATCAATGGTTCTGATGAAGTTATCATAAATATCCAGGATGCACACGATTCACTCTCAGCTCAATACTCCATAGTAGACATACTAGATACCCTCACAAAAGAGTATAATCTAAACATGGTAGCCTTAGAAGGTTCTACTGGCTACATAGATACATCACTCCTACGTACCTTCCCAATAGAAGATATACGTAAAGATACAGCAAAAGACCTTATGAAAGAGGGTGAGCTATCTGCTGGAGAGTTCTTCTCAATAACAAGTGACAAAGATATAGCATTATATGGTATAGAAGATAATAAGCTATACAAAGAGCACGTAGCTAGCTTTAAAGAGAACATTCAATCCAAAAAAGAGAACCTACTTGCTGTAGAGCACCTAATAGCTACCCTTGAGAAAATAGCAGATAACATCTACCCAAAAGAACTCTTAAGCCTAAACAAGATAACCAAGGACTACAAGTCAGAGAGAATAACATTCAGGGAGTATTGGAAGACCTTAAAGAGCTCTGGTGTAGATAGGGCTTTATATCCCAATCTTAATAAGCTTACTAAATCAATAGCCCTTGAAGAGCAGATAGACTTTGAAGATGCTAATAGAGAACGTAAGCTCCTGGTAAAGAAGCTAAAAGAGACACTCCCAAAAGAAGACCTTGAAGTACTAGTATTAAAGAGCCTTCAATACAAACTAAAGAAGATATCACCTGCTAGCTTTCATACTTATCTCTTCTCATTGCAGAGCACCCCAACCCATATAGGGGCAACTACGTCTATACCAACCCCAACCCATAAGGGGACAGGTCCCACTACGTCTATGTCAACTGAAGGGACCTGTCCCCAAGATATATATAAGAATCTTGCTACCTACACTCAATATGTCACCCTCTATGAAGATATAGACATGGCTGGACTATTCAATGAACTGGAATACTATGAAGAGCACATAAAGGATCAATACCTTAACACCCAAGACCAAAAGACCCTCTCTATCCTAACAAAAGAAGCATACATACTTAAAGACTTATTCAATATCTCCCTTACAAATGGTCGATTAGACTACCTACTTAATAACCTAGACTCAATCAATGCAGATAGATTCACTAGCTTTATAAGGGTACACCTTGGTGCGAAGCCTGGGTACACCTTGCCGATTGAATTTGCAAACGTTACAAGAGATCTGGATAAGGCAGTGGAGTTCTATAAGCTAGCATTACAAAGAGACAAGGCTATAGTCAATAACACACTTAAAACCATGAGAGACAAGAACCAACAAATAGCTGCCCTTGTAACTGGTGGATTCCATACAAAGGGCATGACAGATGTACTCAATAATAACCACACCTCATACATAGTATTGGTACCTAAATTCGATAAGGACGCAGAAAAGAGACCATATGTAGCTATCCTTACCCGTAAGAACTCAGAATATACAAAGCTCCTAGACACTGGTAAGTATCAGCTGGCTACGACGTCGCACTTTGCTCATGGGATATTTGGTGTGGATGAGACTCTTGAGTGGATAGAGGGCTTTGTGCGAAGCGCACTTGAGAGGGCAGAGGCTGCAGACTATGAGATGAAAGAGATCGGAAATATATGGATAGATGCTTATCGTACAGTCCTGCAAGGGCTCAAGGATAGAGGAGAGCTCAAAGAGGGTGAGGAGCTTATTACACCTGAGATGCTCGAGAACGTAGTAAAAGGCATTATAGAAGAGCAGCAGAAAAGCGGCAGGTGGTTTGATAGGAAGAGGATCAAAAGCGAGCTCTATGTCAAACTCCAGCCAGAGAGACAGAAACTTACATGGAGAGGACTTGCCAAGGATATTCAAGATAGGCTTAGTCCACAATTGCGCGATATGGTTGAGAGACTGGCTAGATTAGAGGCTGCAGATACTGACGAAGAGAGATTGGCTGAGCTTAAGGGTATGGAGAGTGTTTCAAGCAAGATCAAGGAGACAGCCGAGATCTATAAGGGTGACAAATATACATCAGAAGACAGTAATATGTTGATAGCCAGCTTCAGGCATTATTTTAATACACAATCTGTACAGATCGTTGGTATGCCTAATACATTGATACGCCAGTACGGAAGAAGAGGTGATTTTTCAGATCAGTACGAAGAGGTATTATTTAACTTCAGGTATTATCTTTTCCAAGCTGAGGAATGGCTAAGCGCGCTCTCTTCTATGCAGGATATCCGTACATTTAGATTTCATGGACATATGAGAAAAGGTGGCGTAGAGATGTGTGATTTATATGCATCTATACCAGAGAGTGCAGGACTAAGATATACACTGGATGAGATGTTAAGAGAAGAGCTTGCTGCAGATGGGCTCATAAGTGCTGTCAATGAGGCTGTAGCGGCTGGTGATAGAGAGGCATTTGCAAGACTTAAACCTGCAATTACAGAAAGCTTTGATAGGATAAGAGAGAGACTTCAAAACTCAGGCCACCATGATATGCTCTTTACACTACTCAGTCGAATTATGTCTGGTGAAGATGACGTTCAAAGAAGGGCATTGAATGATATCACAGGCATTTATGTACTTAAGAATAGCAATAAGCAAATACTGGAGTACTACATTGAACCCTATTTTGCTAGCGCTCCAAGTGAGGGTCCAGCAGCCGAAGAGGATGCAGAGGTTGTAGTAGAAGATGCAGTAGTAGATGACCAAGAAGAGACGACAGAAGAAGGTAGTGTTGAAGATGGCGAAGAAGGAACATCACCTGGAGACGGCCAGGCTAACAAAATAGTTACTATTGTATCAGGCCTCTTAGTATTGGGTGCAATGGTAGCCAGTGCAGTATTTATGAAAGAGCTTCCTATATTAGATATCCCCACTCAATATAAGGCCCTCGCCTACCCAATGTTCTCAGGGGTTGTAATAGGCTCAGTCTATGCAATTCCGCATCTCTTTACGAGATTACGAAGCATCTCCAAAGAAGCTAGCGATGGCCTGGGTAAATTTACTGAATTGAGTGATGCTGAAGCACTGCGCGCATATGATGTACTTGATATTAAGGGGCACGCATATGTAGATAGGATCATGCGAGATGCAGATTTTAGGGCATATGCCTTAAAGAGAAAGCCACGCACCTTAAGTAGCATAATATGGAATGCGCCAAATGCTATAGAGATACCTGTTGTGCCGATAATCATAAAGGCATTCCTAATCCCTGTAATGGCGATTACATTTGTATTGGATCTTAGCTGGCATCTATTTGAGTCATTCATATTCCAGTATGGTACAGTGCCTCAAGGATATCTTGCAAATAAGGGTAAGGATTTTCTAGAAGAGGCGGCTGACAGCCACTTAAGGGGCGCAGTGGAACTTACTAGAAAGAATACGCTTAACTATAAATTATGGCGTGCCTTCTATTCCATCATAAACCCACTAGATAAGATATGGTTTAATAGCCCAATACTACAATTATACGGAAAGTTTACTTATAGACGTGCACACCTTGCCATCTTTGGTGCTGTAGGGCTTGGTATTACTGCACTTGTAGGGCTCTATTTTGGAGCGGATATCTTAAATGAGAACTTCTTCTTATTTGCTGAAGGTGCGCTTAATAATACTCCTGTATTGGGATGGTTATCTGCAAAGGCTGTATACTTAGGCGGATTGCTACGCGACCCATTTATGACAGTCGTTACATATATTGCCTCTAAAGCACCAGGACTCGAATTTGCAAGCAAATGGACAGAGATAGCTAGCATACCAGAGGCATTGCATCTACCCATTACCATAGCAGGTGTTATCAGTATAGCTGCACTTACAATAGGCCTTGTTGTGCGCAAGCTAATTACCAGGACTGCTGGACATGTAACGGATAAGATCTATGGAAAAGGTTTCCAGAGCCTTGAGTATGGTCAGATATCAAAGGTCTTGAGTGAGCTGGAAGCAGATTTAGCGTCTGGCAAGCCAGAGATTCCACCTAAGACAATAGTATGGTTTGTAAAGCGGCTTAGATCATTAGATAATCTTGGGTTAATAAGATATGACATGGGAGGCTATCTTAAATATGACCTGGATAAGAGGCTTAGCAGGATAGAAGAGATCTTGAAACAGGCTGGTATTACCATAAGAGATGGTAAGATGGGATATATCAAGAGGGTGGCGATA
>CAYLIX010000099.1:0-5473 GCA_964383775.1 uncultured Planctomycetia bacterium | reverse complement strand
CACTTCTAAGTTCAATTTCAGGGACACCTCTGGGTTCAGCTCCAGAACCGTCCCTAGTTTCCCACACTTTTGCCTTTGGCAAAAGTGGCTGGGAGGCCAGGATTCGAACCTGGACAGCAAGCTCCAAAGGCTCGTGTGCTACCATTACACAACCCCCCAGCATCTATATCTCTTTACAGCTCTATATCGCCGCTCTCGAGTTCGTCGTCGTGTATTGTCGCTGTTGTCTCTTTTGGAGCAACGTTCTTTACCACCTTTGGCACTGGTTTTGCCACAGCTGGTTTTACTACTGCTGGCTTTGCTGGTGCTGGCTTTGCTGCCGCTTGTTTCTCCGGAGAAGGCTCTTTATGCTCACTTTCATATGCACTAAGGACCTTCTTCTGTATATATTCCCTGCACTCTAGTGTAATAGGATGCGCTATATCTCTGTGCTCGGATTGCTGAGCACGCTCACCCTCTACATGAGGTTTTCTCTCTGTTTGTGGAAGGCCTGCTCCGCATTGATTGCAGAACTTAGATCTTGTAGCATTCTTGTAATTGCACTTCGGGCACGACTCTCTCATCTTTCTCGAAGGCATCGCTACAAACAAGCCTTTATTCCCTTCGATCACTTTGATATTTCTTACTACGAATGCATTGTCGAACGTTATCGTCGCATATGCTTTTAGTTTACGGTTGCCGCCTTCTCTTAAAGATACCCTTACCTCTGTAATTTCCATTGTATTAACTTCCTCCTTATTTACTGCCTAATGTAGGCACTACTAATACATCCCAGCTATTTCGTTTGGTTGCCAATTTTTCCTTGATTCGTCCTGCTAAGTCCATCACCTCCTCTTTATTATCGACTATTCCGAAAAGCACAGGGCCGCTTCCTGAAATCGCAGACCCCTTTGCGCCGTACTTTATCAATAATTCCTTCTGTTCTCTGAGGACTCCATCTCTTTCGAATGATAGCCCTTCGAGATCGTTTTGTATATATTTACCTATTCTCTCCGTATCCCCGGACTCTATACCGGAGAGTACCATCTCTATGCCCTTTGGCTTATGTGTCATATCTTTTTTGTCAGACCATTCATAGGCATCTCTGGATGATACTGAAAAATCTGGCACGATGAGTATGTGCCATAGCTTTAAATGCGTCTGCACATTCTCTATTTCATCGCCCCTTTTGCGGCCTATTGCCCAGCTGCTCTTCGATAAGAAAAATGGTACATCCGCTCCGAGCTCTATTGCCGCTTCCATAAAAAATTCTTCTGCGAGCTTGAGATCATAGAGCATATCTATACCAATGAGCGCTGTCGCTGCATCGGAACTCCCGCCGCCTAATCCCGCGCCTATAGGGATCTTCTTTTCAATCTCTATCTCTACACCAAGCTTCCTTCTAAGGCGCTTCTCTACTAATCTTACGGCCTTAAAAATAAGATTATTCTCATCGAGAGGCAGAGACGCGGAATTTGAGCGCATCTTTATGTTGCTTGTGCTTTTCTTGAATGTCAGGGTGTCAAAGAGCGCTATCTTCTCAAAACATGTCTCTATATCGTGGTACCCGTCGGCTCGCCTTGCAATGACATTTAAGAATAGATTTACCTTTGCCGGCGCATCCAGGGTAATGGTCATTGCTTCTTACGCTTCAATACCTCTAGACCAGCATTTACTATATTCTCTGCAGTAAGGCCAAAATGCTTTAGCAACTCATCAGGTTTTCCTGATTCACCGAATCTGTCATTTATGCCTACCATAGTAATAGGGCAGGGACTCTCTTGCGAAAGGACTTCGCTCACTGCACTTCCCATGCCGCAGGAGATGAGATGCTCTTCTGCTGTTACTATTGCGCCTGTCTCTTTTGCAGCCTTTACTATGGCCTCTCTATCTATAGGCTTTGGCGTATGCAGATTTATCACGCGCGCCTTTATACCCTTCTTTGCAAGCTCCTCGCTTGCGCGCAGGCCCTCACTTACCATAATGCCGCAGGCTATGATAGTAAGATCACTGCCCTCTTTAAGCGTTACAGCCTTACCTATTTCAAACGGATCTTCTTCTTTTGTTATCATTGGCTGCTTGCTTCTTCCAAGCCGTATATAGACAGGTCCGTTCAGTTCGGCGGCCTTGATAGTGGCCTTGTATGCCTCTGCAAAATCACATGGAACGATCATCGTCATATTCGGCAGTATGCGCATAAGTCCTATCTCTTCTATGGCCTGGTGTGTTGCGCCATCCTCACCCACAGATATACCTCCGTGAGTGCCTATGACCTTTACATTGAGATTCATGTAGGCTATGGAGATCCTTATCTGGTCCCATGCCCGTCCGCTTGCAAAGACCCCGAATGTAGATGCAAATGGGACCTTCCCTGTAAGCGCAAGCCCTGCAGCAGCGCTATACATATCCTGCTCAGAGACACCAAAAGAGAAAAACCTCTCCGGATATTTTTCCCTGAACCATCCAGCCCTCGTCGAATCTGTAAGGTCTGCACATAGGGCTACTACATTCTTATTGGTCTTGCCCAGTTCTACTAACGCTTCACCAAACCCGTCACGGGTCGGCTTCATCTGTACCATCTCCTCAACTCCTCCAGCTTTATCTTCTTTTTCCTAAAGGCCTCTATCTCTTCCGGTGTTGCGAAGAGCGTCTGATTATCACCTGTATTCACTATCTCTATATTCCAAAAATCCTCAAATTTGTATCCATGCACAACATCACCCACTGCCTTTAATATAATACCAAATACTACGTCTATATCCTCTTCCTCTAAAAATGGTTCTGCCTCATTAATACTCTTTACATTAAAACTAAACCTAAAGAATCTCTTTCCTCCTTCATCAATGTGCTCCCCATCCATTGAATCGAGCCCCATGATCCCGGCACGCTTTTGCTCTTCCATGATAAGCAGCCTTGATCTGTCAGCTATCTGTAGCGCCAGAAATTCTCTCATATTTATATCTTTTATGAAGAAGGCGTCGTTCCAGTAGCCTATATCCCCTATGCTTGCCACCTCGCTCGCTTTAAGATACTCCGCTATCAGCTCATCCACATTATCCATCTCAAGCCTGCGGAATATGTCACGAAGCACGCTCTCCTTCTGCATCTGAGGAGTGAGCTTTATAGCCACTATCATCCTATTGGCAAACTCCCCTCTCGATATCTGGCTGAAATGGAGTTTCTTAAGATCGTTTACATAGCGTATGAGCACTACCTCTATTTCGGGCAGTGCGGGATCCTGCGCAATTACGATATAGAAGTTAAGCTCTGCGTCCGTGCTTAAGGTCACCCTTGAGACACTCAAGATCACGTCATTGATCTTCACTGATGACTCTTCTGATATGCTGAGGCTCTGATCAAAGAGCCCCTCTATAGGGAGATATACCCCGACAGTATTACCGATTATCTTTACCTTGACCTCGGTATTATACTCCTCACGGCAGAGCTGGATAATGGCCTTATCCAGCATCTCCTTAGGATACGTCGGTGAGCACCCATTTTGTAAAAGAACGCAAGAAATAAAAAATACGGCTAAGAAACTATTTATCCGTCTTTTTTTTGAGTTTATATTCATCGAATATCTCTTTTACATCGTCGTAGTCCAGCTCTTCTTTGACCAATAGTTCCTTCACAAATCTATCTAGTATATTGCGCTCTTTCGTAAGAAGGGCTTCGACATCTTTTAAGCACTCACTGAATATCTTGGAGGTGTCTTCGTTGAGCCTCTCCCGCATCTTCTCTGAGAGTTGCGATTCCGGGACTATTGTATAATCCCCCACCATACCCGACTCTCCCATACCCAGCTTCCACACCATAGTGTGAGCTACTGCCATTGCATTCTTAAAATCGCTCGAAACACCGCTGGAAGTGGTATTATACTTCAGTTTTTCTGCAACATATCCACCAAGCGCTACTTCAATGTCTGCTATATATGCGTCCTTACCTCTGGTAAACTCTTCTTCGCGCGGGGACCTGTGCACTGCGCCGAGCATCTCCTTTCTGGAGATTATAGAAGCCTTAAATACCTCGTCTGTGGGATGGAGTCTATATAATGCGATAAGGTGGCCAGATTCATGGTAAGCAACCATCTCTTTCTCTCTGTCGGTCATCTTCCTCTTGCGCTTGATTCCCATATCTATTCTCTCGATGGCCTCACTTATCTCATCCATGCTCACAGCATCCTTTTTGTTCCGTGTAGCTATCAATGCCGACTCTTTGATGATATTTTCTATATCGGCCGGACTCTTATATATAGCTTTTCTTGCAAGACGCCCTATATCTATGTTCGGATCATGTTTTACTGTTTTAATATAATGACTAAATAACTGATCCCTGCCATCAACCCCGGGAAGATCTATGTATACCTTTCTGTCAAATCGCCCCGGCCGAAGAAGTGCTGTGTCGAGCACGCCTTCTGCTGCATTGGTAGCGCCTATGACTATGACATTCTCCTGTTTATCTTTAAGCCCGTCCATCTCTACAAGGAGCTGGTTCTGCGTAGTATTAGTCTCCTGGCCACCACCATGCATACTGAATGACCTTGCCCTTCCTATAGCATCTAATTCATCGATAAATATTATGCATGCCCCATACCCATATGCCATGAGGCGCGCCCTCTTAAAAAGCTTTCGAATCTTACTTGCCCCTACACCTACAAAGATCTCGGTAAATTCACTCGCTGCCATTGGTAAGAAAGGTATCTTTGCCTCTGTTGCTATTGCCTTTGCAAGGTAGGTCTTTCCACAGCCAGGCGGCCCGACCATAAGTATGCCTCTAAGTATTTTGCCGCCTATCTTCTTTAACATGGTACGGTCTTTTATGAGCTGGACTACCTCCCATGCCTCAAGCTTTGCCTCATCTATGCCTATTACGTCATCCCACTTTACGTTTACATCCTTTGCCTTTACCTTACCTGCAGCTATCTTGGTAAGTCCTCCACGCAGAAAGAAGAGCCACATAAAGACGAAGACAGAAGCATTTATAACGCCCATCAGTATATACATTGGAATTTGAATAAGCTGCATCTGCCTGTAGAAAGATTCGATTCTAGACAGTCCCCATATAAGGAGAAATAGGAGCGTACCTATAACCACTATTATGGTTATCTTGATCCAATTAAGCTGCCAGTACATCACAAATCTTCTCTTCATATCCATGCAATGACTCCTTTGCGTTCTAGTCTTATATCTTAAAGTTTTTTCAACTCTTCATCCAGCTCTTTTAACGCTTGCTGGAGCTCTTCGCTCTTTGGCGTAGTGCCATGAAATTTATTATTGTGCTCGATAAAGGATATGCCCTTACCCTTTATCGTGTCGGCCACTATTATCGTGGGTCTGTGCTTAGTATTATCCGCTTCATCCAGTCCATTCATGAGTGACTCGATATCATGGCCATTTGTCTCTATTGCATGCCACCCAAATGCCTTCCACATCTTCTTCATCTGCATATACTCTTTTACATCACAGCATAATCCATCTATCTGAAAACGGTTGCG
>CAYLIX010000098.1:0-5558 GCA_964383775.1 uncultured Planctomycetia bacterium | reverse complement strand
CTTCAATCGCCTTAGTCCAATACCCATCAAAATATCTCTTATTTGTACAAACGATATGCACCACTGCAGAATGTTCAGAATCTAACCATGCAGTAGAAGCTGCGGAACCAACCTCATCATAATGCTCTCTTATATAATTTACAATTCTTCCTTCACTTCCCCATTGATTACGGCGTCTTTCCTCTCCTGTCTCAGAAGTTCCTAATTGCACTCGCAGATTTTTAGCCCTTTCAATCAAGTCATCAATCATAATTACATCAAGCGTATCTGTTGAAACTAATCTCTCTAGCGTACGATCACAGACATCAAGAGACCTCAATGCTTTTCCTCTACGTGCATTTTCATTGCCATCGTTTAATCCCATCAATAAACTAGCTACATAATCTAATGTTTCCCTAACAACTTCTACCTGTCTTGTTAATTCCAAACCTTCAGTCAGCTCACTATCTTCTGCATCAGCCTCATTCGCAGAGGCTGTTGCTTCTCTTGTGCGAGCAGCGATTTGTTCGAGTTCTTCCTCTTCTTCACGCGTCATAGTAGCTGGCTCGAAGTTGTCAGGGCTATCAGATAGAGTAGCACTTTTTGCATCGTCCCCATCGTCTTCAGCATTTTGCTGGTAACCCTCCTCGCCAGAAATATCTTCGTACAATGTTTCTATATCATCTAATCCTAATGTATCGCTAGCTTCTATGAAACGTAGTGGTATACTACAGTCTTCAGGATAAAGGTTAGTTATATGAAGAGTTTCTACATTTTCTGTTGCACGAAGTATCATTGATGGATAGTTAGTATAACTATGTCTTCTCATAGAATACTGAAATTCTTCCCTGTGATTAAAAAATTCCCTTAGGTCATCTATACCCCTTATTGCTAATCCGGATAAAGATAAAAAGGCTTCGCCGCCTTGAACAAGAACATTTTTAATATCTTCTAAGACCTTTACTTTTTGTGTTAAATAACCGATGGTATTTTGAGAAAGAAGCACAATATCATATGTTTGACTATCTGCGCAAATACCGCCTTCGATATTATACAATTCATATCTCTCTCTTACTTTGGCCAAATATTCTCGTGCTTCATTCGTAGACAAGGTCGGTTCACTTCTTCCCCTAATACGGTTTATGCGCTCTACATGGTCTACTAAACCTTGCGCACCATATAAGAGATCTTCAAGCGCTACAGAATGAAGCTCTATATCACCTCCAAACCTTCTTAGCAGATCATATGGAAGCTTTCCTCTTCCAATACCTATAACTAATACCTTCGGCTTGCTTCCTTGCTTAATTCTTCTGTCTATAGCTTCTGTTGGAGCTCCATCAAACCTATTGTCAAAATCAAAAAGATCTCTTGAAATATTATCTTCAAATCGATATGGATTAGATGCCATTCCACCTTCTTCAATTAGATCTGCCTTCTCGGTACCTGGGGACGTGCCGCGTGTTGAAGCTGGGCCTGTCCCAGATTTAATCCCAGGGGTGTCCCCTTCTCCTGCTAGTTTAGCAGCTCTCGCATAATTCGCTTCCATCATTCCGTCAGGCGGGCTACCACCTATATCATCCAGGGACAGTTCTGGTTCTGAATCCGCTAATATAGCATTAGGGGCAAATCTATTCCCTTCGGTCTTGGGCACACCTACAGCTTCTCCTGTCTCTCGATCAGTAGCAAGTCCGCCCTTTTCACTTTCAAATCGCAGTCCTGTAGAATACATCCAAAGATAAGTTTTATTCTCAGGATCCATTGCAACAGATAAAGGCATAATAAGTGCAAATCTTCTTTCTCCTTCACTGCCAATACGCGATTTTATGAATGCCTGATCCGCTGAAAAGTCCAAAAGTACTATAAGACCACCAACATTCACTAATACATAATCGTGCCCACTACTGGCAGGAATCTCTTCATGGGGAGGTCTTTGTGCTATCATACTTCTTATCCAAACACGAAAACCTGCCGTGTGCAAAGCTTTGAAGGCTATCCTGGCCAGGGATTCACAGAGCTCTCTTTTTTCTCCTTTTCGTTTCTTAAAGGCTGAAGTCTGTTCTTCAATATCTGCCAGCACTTCTGCAAAGCGCTCAATCGCTCTACTCTGTACCGATGGTATCTCTCGGTTATCATAAACGTCTCTCTTTATTATCGGCTTAAAGATTTCGGCAAAATCTCTGGATGTAACTCGGGTATACCTATCAAACTTTTGCCCAAACGGATATTGCGTAAAATCATCATCCAACGGTCTATCTGCCGCCTCCGGCCCTTTTGGGCCGTAGGCCCGGAGGGCCTCCGCCACGCGCATGGCTGCTGCTCTTTCTGCAAGGGGTTTTATATCTTCTTCATATTGAGCCCACTCTTCTGGAGTCATGCTGCCAATCTCATGGTCTTCAATACTAGTTTGACCTCCGGATTTCCTATACTCGGTAGGAGCTTTCTCTTTTTCGTCTACCTCCTCAGCAGGAGTAGGTTTAAAATCTTGAGCGCGCCAGAGAACTGCAGTGGCATTATCTCCTGTATCACGTATAACTGCCTCTGTAGCCATCTCCCAAGCAGCCTTGCCTTCCCTGACAAGATCAACTACTGCGTTAGTACGCTCTTGCCTCTTGCCTGGATCATCTATAAAATCTTTTTCTGGTGAGTCATAAATTCCATCTGTACCTAGCAGGACAAAGCTTTCTGAACCAAGAGCTACAGTATAAATATAGGGTTCGCGCCCTATAATATCTTCTGCCAATGTATGGCCAAGACCCCTTGTACACATATAGAAGCTGGTATCACCATTCTTTGCTACTCCGGGCAATACAATCCTTTGAGTGGTATCCATAAGCGTTTCCAAGCCTGGTAACTCAAATGCAGAACTAGCTACTCTATCTTTGGCTACTTCAAACCCTTGTCTATCTAAATACGTATTGTGCTCGGGGCTTAGATTGAGCTCTCCATCCTTATCTAATACTACTACAGGGCTATCCCCCAAGATCGCGACATATGCCCTCTCCTGCCCCTCTGGCATACATACTAGAGAGGTCGTTGCACCAGAATACTTAAAGATATCGTCATCTGAAGCAGACATCTCTGAGTTAAGTCTTGAAAATACCTTGTGAAATGCCTCTACATTACCATCTTCTTCTAACAGACTCGTCTTAAACAGAGTGGGAATTTGCTTTCTAATATATAATGCAACCTTTTGGCCATCATCGCCTTGGCCATCGATAACAGCCATGAGATGTCCGCGGCCATTATGTTTGAGCTTGGGAATATCATAGTCAATATTAACAAATTCATCCTGATTCTCTCTCTCAATATCACTACCCACATTTGTGCCGACAGTAATATTCTCGTTATCTTTATCTGCATGTGCCTTTCTTCTTGTCAATAGCCCAACTAAGAAAAAAGTGGTTAGAGTAAGCCCTGTTATATATCCCAGATTTGGCAGCCCGCCTGTGCCATCAGCACAATAGCCAATGGTCGTGGCAAGCTGATGAACCCATGTACCAAGAAGTACAATGATTGCCGTGCCTGCGCCAGTTCTTACCTGGGGATTACTCATCAATCCAGCTAGAGAGCCATCCCTCTTTGCTCCTACATAAGGCAAGAGAGATTCTATTCTGCTAATTGCTTGTTGATCATTCTCTGCCCCAACAGCTTTTCTTAATACCTTTCTCTGGTCTTCACTAGCGCCATCATTCAATAGCGCAATGCCTCGCCTTAAACTATCCTCCATTATCTCTATGCCGCTGCCATCTGTAAGCTCGACCAACTTCTGAACGACTCCATGTTCAATCTGAGCCCTTTCAATGATTCCTCTAAGCTCGGCTGCGCGTTTTTCGTCATGGCCATTATTCTCAAGTTCTGCTCTTACAGTGTGTTCCCTATTTACAATGTTTGGCAGCATATCACGCTCACTGATAAGTCTTCGTGTCCATGGATCAGAAAGGCTTTTTAATAGATAACGCCCCCCATGATTTGCCCTTGATGCAATATCATGATATCTCCAAACCAGATTTATTTCTGTTGCGGGTGGAATGACATGCCTCTTTGCTGCTTCCCTGATCTCATTACCTGTCTCTTTAATCCATGCCTTAGCTCTAATTGGTACGGAGTTCAATTCTACGCCCCCACTGCGGGTCACAACATTATTCTCTATCATTGCATTAAGAAATATCTCCATAGCCCACTTAGGGAGATTGTGTAAATCTAGGATAGCTTCTTCCTCCACAGCTTCCTTTTTTTGTAATAACAGTATAATCCGACTTAATACACCTGTCATACATCTGCGCATGGTCTCTTCATTAAGTCTACTCAGCAACCCGTAGAAATAGTGGTCTTCTAATTCATAGCCAGTAATCCAAGATAATGTAACCATCACTTCTCTTGCATATAGGAACTCTCTAGGCATAACCTCGTTCTTTAGACTCACTGCACGAAATATCTCATCATCTGCTTTTAACAATCTCTTTCTCACATCATCAGGTGGGGTTAGGCCTTCTGGCAATTCATCTGTAAAGAGGGTATCTAAATCTACTAACATTGCGCCATTGAATACAAAATTATGCCCAATAAAGTTGTGATCTGCAAAACCTGTATTTAAACGAGCTGCATGCTGCTGCCCTAGCCCTATTGCAAAGTTCCTGAGCTTTTCTCTATCTATAAATTCCTGCGCTTCCTCTTTTTCGTGTCTAATCAGATGAATTACATCATCCGCCCTCAATATATCTTTACCATAGAAGACCCATTGCTGAGCTGGATGATATGAGGCTTTATCCAGTGTCTCTCCTATTTGCCCGTCTCTTTTAAGGGTTGATATCTTGACTACTTCACCATCCCAGCGTCTTGCCTCTTTAAGTCTTATAACGATATCAGAACGTGCAACCCGGAGTCCTTCATTAGCCAGGTGATCTGATATATAACTATCTGTAAGTAGTTCTACAAGCGGTGAAAACCCAAAATTCTTCTTTGGCTTTCTTCTTACATCTGAATAAAAGAAGGTGGTCTCACCATCCTTTGGCATGTGTTTACGAAACATCGCATCGCTACTATTAAGAAATTCTACTGAAAGCCCTGCACCTTTAAGCCCCCAGAAATCACCAGCTTCATCTACATGATAAAACTGCCTACCATGTTGGCCTGTTGTAACCTCAAAGAGTAAGAGCACACGGCCGCCAGTATCATACTCCTTATGTGCAGCCTCATCTGAAACAGCAAAGTAAGCCAGGCCATCTGCTGCATTGCCAATCACTGTATCCGGAGATACCTGCTTAATCTCACTAGAGAGATACTCTACGCTTCCTTTTACAGGCAATAGATAACGCCTCTTCAAATATCCATATTTACCTTCAATCTCATCAGCCTTACTATTAACCTCTTCCCACGAATGTGCGCCTTTATCAGCAATATATAGTTTTAGGGCATCCGGGGAAGGTCCATCTCTATCTGCATGTGCCTTATTTATTGTGAGTCCGGTAAAGAGAAGCATAAATGTCAGCGCAACTATGCCACTCCCCCACCCCGGTAACGTAAGCGTACCATCATCGCAATAGCCAATGATCGTGGCAAGCTGGTGTAGCCATATGCTG
>CAYLIX010000097.1:0-5607 GCA_964383775.1 uncultured Planctomycetia bacterium | reverse complement strand
GCACTTCTATGGTCGGTTCAGGTAGATACCCCCTGGCATGAAATGTAGGCTTAAACCCTATATTGACTACGCCCTTGTACTTGCTATGTTTTAGCTTAACATATACTGCATATACCCCGCTAGGTGGTATTGCTTCATGGTGCGGGTCAATATTGGCTGTAGGGAAGCCTAATATTCTTCCTATCTTTGTACCAGGCCTTATTGTGCCGAGTATTGATACTGGCCTGCCTAAGAGTCTCGATGCATGCTT
This sequence comes from uncultured Planctomycetia bacterium, assembly GCA_964383775.1. Classification (GTDB taxonomy): domain Bacteria; phylum Omnitrophota; class Gorgyraeia; order JABMRJ01; family JABMRJ01; genus CAYLIX01. Next base: position 5,357 of record CAYLIX010000097.1, on the reverse strand, counting down.
GAGTCTTCCCTTTAATATGAGTGTACGTATATAAGTAGAGCTTACTATCCTTTTATTTCGTCTTAATAATCTGATCTTTATTACCTTAAAGCCATGCTCTCTTGAGGCCCTCTCTAGCAGGCTTGCATTGCCCTTCTTGCCCTTACCAAATACAAAATCTTCTCCTATCAATACTACCTTTGCATTCAGTCTCTTCTTAATGACACGAGATACAAAATTTCTTGGATCCATGCTGGCAAAGGCCTTATCAAATTTTACTGGGATAACCTTATCTACTCCTGCATCTTTAAGTAGCCTTATTCTGTGTTTTAGTGATATAAGAAGCGGAGGCACTTTTTTGGGATATAATATAAGAGACGGATGCGGCCAAAATGTCAAGACCACGCTCTTTGCATTGATCTTCTTTGCCTTGCGTATAAGGGCCTTGATTATGCGCATGTGGCCTATATGAAGTCCGTCGAATATACCTATTGCAACTACGCTCTCTGTACGCATCTTGTAAGCCCCGTCTCATCTAAACTCTTAAGCTGGTCCATAGTCACTGCACCTTCTATTGAGAATCTACCTGACCTTGTTCTTCGCAGGCTCGTAAGGTGCGCGCCGCAGCCCAGTCTATCCCCAATATCGTCTGCCAGTTTTCTTACATAAGTGCCTTTTGAACAATGTACTGAAAAATCGACCTCTGGCATATCGATCTTACTTATCTTCAAATCATAGATAACTATATCTCTAGGTTTTCGCTCGACAATAATCCCCTTTCTTGCAAGTTCATAGAGCTTCTTGCCCTTGTGCTTTACTGCAGATACCATCGGGGGAGTCTGCTCTATAGTACCGATATATTTACTAAAAATCTCTCTGATCTCTGTATCAGTAATATTTGAGGTATCTTTGTTCGCAATCTCTTTACCCTCTCTATCATGTGTATCAGTCTTAATGCCTAAGCGCATTACCCCTTCATACTCCTTGTCATCTTTTATAAATGTATTGGAGAGCTTTGTAGCGCTGCCGAGCAGTAATACCAGGACACCTGTAGCCATAGGGTCGAGCGTGCCTGCATGGCCAACCTTCTCTATCTTAAATTTACGCCGTAAGATCAAGACTACGTCGTGGCTTGTAATGCCCTGTGGTTTATCAATGACGATTATGCCGTTCATATATTCTTTGCTATTGCATCCAATACCTTATTCTTCACGCTCTCCAGTTCACCCTTGATAACGCATCCTGAGGCATTCTTGTGTCCGCCTCCGCCAAAGAGTCCGGCTAGCTTATCTACATTGGCCTCGCCCTTTGACCTGAAACTTATTTGGATCTGATCACTCTGGCTCGGGTTTTCCAGGAATATGACTGCTACCTTTATGCCATTAATGGATCTGGCATAATTTATCATGCCTTCTGTTGCATCCATTGTAAGTTTATGGGTCTTCAGCATCTCCTTTGATACAAACATTGATGCGATCATACCGTCTTTGCTTAACCTTAATGTGGAAAGTGCGTCCTTGAGAAGCTCCAGCTCATCAAGGGTCTTATTCTCATAGAGGGCGCGATGTATTCTATTTGGCTCGAGCCCCTTTGCCAGTAACTCTGCTGCTATCAGATGCGTCTTTGAGGTCGTATTATCATACGCAAATGAACCTGTATCTGTTAGTATTGCAGCATAGAGAAATAACGCGGATCTTTTGTCTATAGCTACATCAAACTCTTTAAAGAGTTTGTACACCATCTCCCCACATGAACTGGCATCAGGCTCCACCCAGTTTGTATCGCCAAAGTTTGTATTGGAGATATGGTGGTCTATATTTATGACGGGACGCCCCTCTTTCAAGAACTTATTTGCATCCCCTATCCTCTTCATTACAGGGCAATCGAGTATTGCCACTGCTTCATAATCTATCTCTTTGGTTGTATCCGTTATAATAGCATTCTTCTCATCAAAGATATCATACTGCAAAGGTGGTTGAGCTTCGTTCACAAGAATACTCTCTTTGCCCAAACCCTTTAATAGGTCCCTGAATGCAAGCTGGCTGCCCAGTGAATCGCCCTCAAGCCCTATATGTGATATAACAAGAAACTTCTTATATTTTTTAATCGCATTTATAACGTCATTCTTTGCCATGCTCGTTCTTCTCCTTCTTTAGTTTGTCCAGGATATCAAAGACCTTACGTGTATGCTCCATAGATTTATCCAGTTCAAAAGTAATATCCGGGACAAACCTCATCTCGATCCTGTCGCCAATGAGCTTCCTTATATAGCCCTCTGCGCTCTTAAGCGCATACTTTGTATCCTTTATCTCTTTTTCCTTTCCCAGGACACTGTAGAATATGGTGGCATTCTTCAAATCCTTGGATATGGTGACCTTTGTTATGGTAGTAAAACCCAGCCTCGGGTCTTTTATCTCCTTCTGAATAATATTGCTCACTTCACGTCTCAGCGCCTCTCTTATCCTATCCGGCCTGTTACCCATTACAACATCTCCTTCTTTAGGTTCTATCATAAAAAACTTACGCATACTGACTAAGATCTCTTCGGGATCCAGCTCCTTAAGCATCAGTAAAAGTTCATTCCTGATCCTGTATCTACTGATGGTCGAGAAGGCCTCTCTCTCTATAGCCTCACTCATAAGCTTCATGGTCTCGCCTTCTATCTCAAAATCGAACCTCTCTTTAAACCGCACTGCGCGAAATATGCGGGTAGGATCATCTATGAAGCTCTCTCTATATAAGACCGATACTATACCTCTCTTAATATCTCTTCTTCCATTAAAGGGATCTATCAGACAGCCAAATTCATCTCTCCCGAGCGCAATGGCCATGGAATTTATAGTAAAATCCCTTCTCTTTAGATCTTCTCCCAAAGAACTCGGCTCTATATCAGGGAGCGCACCTGGCTCCTTATAAGTCTCTCTTCTTGCAGTGGCAAAATCGAGCCTTAGATCATCCATCTCCACTGTAGCAGTGCCAAACTTTTTATGGGCCTTAATGGATCCGCCTCTTCTCTGTGCAATCTTCTTTGCAAAGTCAATGGCATCTCCCTCTATCACAATATCTATATCAAGATTTGCCGCGCCCATCAAGATATCCCTGACAAACCCGCCCACTGCAAAGCTATTCACACCTTCATCGCGCGCCATCTTGCCTATCCATTTAAGCAGGCTGTATATTCTCTCTGGCAGGAGCCCTTCTATTCTCTTGGATAGATTCATTATACTTTTATGGCCGCGGGTGAAACTGATTGTGTATGGATTTAAGCCTCTCCTTATTTATGTGCGTATAGATCTGCGTAGTCGATATATCAGAGTGGCCCAGCATCTCCTGCACTATCCTTAGATCTGCGCCTCTTTGTAAAAGGTGCGTCGCAAAAGAGTGCCTCAACATATGAGGAGATATCTTCTTCTTTATGCCTGCCTGCCTGGCATAATGTTTTACCATCTTCCAGAAACTCTGCCTCGACATACGCTTCCCTAGCCTAGTTAAGAAGAGGTGGTTGTCATTCTGTCTCTTTGTAAGCCTCAAACGGGATTTTGCCATATATTTCTCTATAGCCTCTTTTGCCCTCTTGCCCAGAGGTATGATCCTCTCCTTTGATCCTTTACCCATACACCTTACAAATCCTATATCCATATTAAGGCCGCTCGTTTTAAGTGATGTGATCTCTGAGACCCTCATTCCAGTCGCATAAAGAAGCTCGAGAGATGCCCTGTCCCTGATACCCATCCAGCCCCTCTTATTTGGGGCGCCCAGGAGTTTATCTACTTCGCTTATGCTGAGCACGTCAGGCAGTCTCTTCCATAGCTTGGGGCTCTCCAGCACAGAGGCAACATTCTCCTTAACGCGCCTTTCATTTATCAAAAATTTGTAAAATGTCTTTATTGCTGCAAGATTCCTGGAGATGGAGTTTGCGGATAATTTTTCGTCCTTAAGGCGCATGAGATAACGTATAAGATGTTCTTTCTTAACATTCTCCAGAGGGCCAATACGCGCGCTCTTTAAGAATGCTGTAAATTTGTTGAGGTCCATCCTGTAAGCAGCTATGGTATTCTGCGCAAGGCCTCTCTCGACCAGAAGAAAGTTTAAGAACTCTTCTATCGGATCCTGCATCTCTCGCTCCCTATAGTCGTCGAAGGGCCATGCCCTGGATAGACGACTGTATCGTCTCCATAATTGAATATCTTCTTTAATGACTCTATCAGCGTTGCTTGTGACCCATATGGAAAATCTGTTCTGCCCACGCCATCTGCAAATAAGAGATCCCCTGTAAAGAGGCAGTTACCATCTTTTAGGCATATGGAGCCAGGTGTATGGCCAGGTGTGTGTATCACTGTAAGAGAGAACTTGCCTATATTCAAGGTATCATTCTCTTCGAGCAGCCTGGTTGCCTGCGGCGACCTTATGCCGAGCCCCAGCATAGAAGATAGATTCTTGGACGGTTCCAGAAGAAAATCTGCATCGTCTTTATGTATCCATATAGGTAGATCAAACCTTCTGTTTGCGCTTATATGATCTCCATGGCCATGTGTGTTTATAATAGCCTTAGGGATAAGGCCGTATTTATCTATTACAGACTTTATCTTCTCTGCGTCTCCGCCCGGGTCTATTATAAAGACCTCTTTTGTATCGCTGTCGCCGAATATATAACAGTTGGCCTCCATCACCCCTACTACGACCCTTTTAAAAAATATACCCTCTCTCACTCTTCCTCCGCTACTATGTACTCTTGTATCTTTTTAATATAAAATTGCCCGACTATACGTGCCCTTAAGGTATCGAGTCTTCTCTTTACCAGGCCTTCACGTATTGTAGTCATGCTACCTTCGGTTATACTATCCGTTATCGCTTGCATCTCTTTTACATAGGGATCGAGCTCCACTGCCTTCTCTTCTATGAGGAGCTTACGCATGTCCTTTAGATTGGTCATTATCTCAGAACAGGCCAATAGATCCCTCTTTCTGTTGAGGCCTAGATTATTTATGAGGTCTTCCTGCCATGTCTTCCAATAGACATAGTGCATGGCATAGAGCTCAGGCTTCGGGCGCGTCTCTGAGATGCCTTCATTGAAGAACCTCGGTGTAACAGCCTTCTTCTTTCTCTTGCGCGTGAATTTACGCTGGATGGCTTCGCATCCTGTAAGAGAGATCGTTAAGATCAATACTAGTATAATCGAAAATGTCTTCTTCATATCTATCCAGTGACCATCCTTCTGAATTCTGTTTCGGTTATGACCTTTACTCCAAGCTTCTTGGCCTTATCCAGCTTTGACCCGGCAGCTTCACCTGCTACAAGGATATCCGTATTCTTAGATACGCTAGAGCCTGCATCACCGCCCAGTTTGCGTATGAGCTCTTCGATCTCGCTTCTTGAAT
>CAYLIX010000096.1:3359-5623 GCA_964383775.1 uncultured Planctomycetia bacterium | reverse complement strand
CATAATCTCACCCCGCAGTTATAATTTATCCAGCTCTTCGGTTTTGAGTGTGAAGCCGTGCTCTTTGGAAGGAAACCTACCCCCCATCACCTCTGCCTTATACTCCTTGATACCGTCAGATATCATTGATGCAAGCTTTACATATTGCTTTACAAACTTTGGCACAAATCTGTCAAATAGGCCGAGCATATCGTTCGTTACAAGGACCTGGCCATCGCAATCAGGACCTGCGCCAATACCGATCGTGGGGATCTTTAAGCTATCTGTAATGATCTTTGCAAGTTGGCTTGGAACGCACTCCAATACAATGCTAAAACATCCTACATCCTGTAATCTCTTTGCGTCTTCTATAATAATGCGTGCGGCCTCTGCAGTCTTACCCTGGACTTTGTATCCGCCCAGCTTTTCAATCGATTGCGGGGTGAGCCCAAGATGCCCCATTACGTGTATGCCGGCCTTTACTATTGCCTCTGCGGCCTCCAGAGACTCTGTGCCACCCTCAAGCTTAACTGCATCACATCCTGCTTCTTTAATGAACCTCTTTGCATTTAAAAGAGCATGCTCTTTTGAGTCATAAGACTTATATGGCATGTCGCCTACAAGCAGTGCGTGTTTGGTCCCTCTCCTCACTGCCTGTGTGTGGCGTATCATATCCTCCATAGTAACATGAAGCGTAGAGTCAAAACCCAGCACAACCATTCCGAGCGAGTCACCCACAAGGATCATATCAATACCCGCTTCATCTACAAGACGTGCAAGCGGATAGTCATATGCAGTGAGCATCGTTATCTTCTCTTTGCCCTTCTTTAGCTGAATATCCTTTATCCCTAACTTATTATCTGGGTTCACTGATTTAGCCTTTTCTGTATGCATCCAGGAATGAATCGCAATATATATGCTTATTAAGGAGAAGCTCTGCAGTAATAAGCGCATCCACAAGCTCTTTATCGAGCGGGTCTACTATAGCTGCTGAGAGCCCGAAGCCAATGGCCATGACAAGATATGTCCTGTTTATCAGGCTCCTATTCTTCGTGCCTTGCGATACATTGCTTAAACCTACCACAGTCTTTGGGGCAGGATCGCAAAGAAGCTTAAACTCTTTTATGGACTCCAAGACCTCTATGCCCTGGCTCTGCGCAACATTAACAGGAAGGACTACAGGGTCTATGTATAGATCTTCTACTGGAAATCCTTGTTCCATGGCAGCAGAGACTATCTTTAATGCAAGCTCTGATCGCTCATTGCGGTCTCTTGGTATGCCTTTCTTACTCATTGCAAGCCCTATTAAGGCAGCATTATACTTTTTTGCCATCGGTATTAGTATATTCAGTTTTTCGTCATCTGCATTGGCAGAGTTGATAAGCGCTTTCTTCTTTACTAATTTGAGGCCTTCTTCTATTACATCAGGTTTTGTGGAGTCCAATGCCAATGGAGCATCTACTACCTCCTGGATAGTCTCTACGAGCCACTTCATATCATCTTTAGGGTTTGAAGATGCAGGCCCAGTATTTACATCCAGCATATTTGCACCAGATGCAAGCTGATCCTTTGCAAGCTTCTGAATAACTGACTTATCCTTGCTCTTTATCGCTTTTCCGACTTGTAGATACATTCCATTTATAAGCTCACCGATTACAAGCATTCTCTATCTCTCCTCTTATTTCATTAAGCTCTCTATATAGGCCCTCGTCTCTTCGGCTGCCTTGGGATGGCGCATAACCAATATATCCCCACCTGCCTGTAATATACATGCAGCCGTCATAAATTCCCACATTGGGCCGCGCACATCTTCTGGGCCCCACTCTTTGTGTTCAGCTTGCAAGCCCTTGGCCTCTTTTGCCCTCCAGGCTTCGTGTCCGACAAAACAGATAAATGGCATTGCCAACATCTTATCACCGCCTAAAGCTGCCAATCTTGCCCTCTCCATAATAGAGTATGCATACTCCATGCCATAGCCAAGCGCACCTACCGTAGGATTTATCACTACTCTCTCTTTTGGCAGTCCCATATCTGTTATTAAGATATTTACCTGTTTTGCGATATTGATATCTATAGGGGACTCTCCTATTATATTATGCCCATCTGCCAGGCAGGATGCAGTAAGTGTCTTGTAGCTCTTATCCGTGGCATCGCCAATAAGGCATTTTTCATTCTTTGCAGCCTCGCTCACCTTTGCAAGCACTGCATTGTCCTTCTCTTCATCTCCAGAACCCATTATTATAAGAGGCACACCTACTGCCCCAAGTATTGACTTTACCGCGTTT
>CAYLIX010000096.1:2873-3340 GCA_964383775.1 uncultured Planctomycetia bacterium | reverse complement strand
ATGATCTCTGCCTTATACTCCTCGACGCACTTCTTTGCCCATTTACCAGGATCACCATAGACATCCTTGTATGGGGCCTTTAATACTTCCGGCCAGTCCTCTGGCACAACATCAAAGATCTCCATAGCCACTACAGGCTTGTTAGGTGTCGATCCTTCAGCATGCATAAATGGCAGGCCAGTCTGGCCTCCCGCTGTCACGGTACTTGTGCGTGTGCCACCGCTCTCTTTTGTATTTCCTATAGTTACTGTTCCTACACTACTACTCCAGCTATTCTTTAATAATTCTATCGCCATTTTGCACTCTCGCATATTTTATATACACTCTTTACCAATTCATCATCTTCTGGCAGATCGCTCATCGGCTTTCCGGCAATACTTAAATTCATAAGGCTAGCAGATTCATTAAGATAATCCACTCTTTCTATTCCAAGGTTCTTTACAGCTTTATCGAGCGCTGGTGAATTG
>CAYLIX010000096.1:0-2863 GCA_964383775.1 uncultured Planctomycetia bacterium | reverse complement strand
TGCCTCGCGCTCTATTTATGATCAAATGACTTGTGCCCTTAGAGACCTTAAGCTCTGTTGCAAGATCGAGTATCCGCTTTGCTGAATCTATTCCATAAAGCGTAGGGTCGCTTACAAGAAAGAAGTAGTCTATCTTTCTTGCAGTCCTTCGGGATAGATGCTCCATCCCTGCTTCATTGTCCATTACGATAAATTTGTATGCCTTACCAAGCTTTACTATGACTTCTCTTAACATAGAATTCGGATAACAATAACATCCTGGACCCTCAGGCCTGCCCATCACAAGGAGATCAAAGCCTTCGCCTTCGCCCAGAGACTGCTGGACCCTGCTCTCGATAAGCCTCTCCTTAGTTATGCCCACTGGCAGCTTGTCTATATTTGCAGATATGTCGTCTATTATACCTACTATAGTCTCATCCACGTCGAGCGCAAGCATCTGCCCCAGCATTGAATTTGGATCTGCATCTATGGCGAGTACAGGTGTTAAGCCCTTCTTTACGAGATATCGGGTAACGATAGAGGCTATTGTGCTCTTTCCTGTGCCGCCCTTGCCTGCAAAACCTATTGTAAAGCTCATGCCTCTTTCACCGACGGAAACCTAGATACATCAGTATGGGGAAAGAAGAGGCTCGACATATACTCATCCATATACTGCGGCTCTACGCTCAGTTCTAAATATGTGATTTTTTTAGCTATATCTTCGGCCTTCTTCATCGCTTCATATGATAAGAGTATCTGATGCGCGCCTACAATAGAGGTATTTCCCACAAAATTGAATCTATCTCTCTTAAGGTCTGGCAAAAGGCCTATTGTTATTGCATTCTCTATATTGAGGCATGTACCGAAACCCCCTGCTATAAAGAACCTCTTTAAATCTTTAATCTCAATCCCCAGCTTTCTAAAGAGGATCGAGATGGCGCTATATATTGCACCCTTGGATCTCTTGAGATTCTCAATATCCTCTTCAGTTATTACTATATCATGGTCTACAGCAGCATCCTTCTTAAAGACCACCACAAACTCTTGTCCGTGCTCGCCTTGACGGATCCTTGGTGACTCTATCTTGCTCTTTAGTTTGCCATCGCGCGAGATTATGTTATTGCGAAATAGCTCTGCCAATAGATCTACATATCCGGAACCGCATATGCCTTTAGGTCTCTCTTTTCCTATTGTCTCTAGTGTAACATCACACTTGCGAGTTATCTTAATTACCTGTATAGCGCCTTTTTGCGCCCTCATTCCACAACAAAGGCCGCTTCCCTCAAACGCAGGTCCTGCGCTTGCAGAGCAGGCTGCCATCCATTCTTTATTACCTACTACTATCTCGCCGTTTGTGCCCACGTCTACCAGAAGGCTCAGCTTGTCACTCTTATCAAGTCCGCATGCCAGTACACCTGAAGAGACATCTCCTCCGACATATGTACTTACACCAGGTACGCAGTATAAGAGTCCCCTGGGGGATATCTTTATCCCTGCTTCTGCTGCGCGTATCACCGGCACAAAATTTGCCGTTGCAATATAGGGTTCCCTCCTTATATAGGTAGGGTCTACACGTAAGAGCAGGTGTATCATTGTGGTATTGCCTGCGCAACTCACCCCGTTTATATCATTAAGATTGATCTTAGACTCTGCCACAAAGGCCTGTATCATATCATTCATTGAGTCAATGACTGCATGGTGAAGCCTCTCCAGGCCACCTCGATCTGCAGCAAAGATGATCCTCGTTATAACATCATCGCCAAATACTACCTGCTTATTATATGTCGTTTTAGTGCCCAAGACCTTCTTTGAATTGAGGTCTACAAGCTGCCCGGTTATGGTCGTGGTGCCGATATCAAATGCCATGCCATAGTTCTTCTTCGATGCATCACCAGGCTCGATAGTAACCAGCTCTGTTGTATCATTGCGCCTACCCAGGGTTACAGTGACCTTCCATGCCGACTCTCTGAGCAGCGCACCAAGCCTCTTTACGTTTACCAGCCCGGTCTGCATTATAGGGATCTCTCTACTCTTTCTGAGCTCTCTGAATATCCTCTCAAGATCGCTTATCTTATCATCCAGATTTGGCCGCGGGGGTTTGATATAGACCTTAGTTGCCAAGGGAGAGTGCTTAAAGAGCTGCTCATCTAGAAGGGATTCACACCCAGTGCTATCCTCTGATGGCGTAAATAATCCTTTGAGCCTTAAGAACTTGGCCTCTTCTTCTGTAATCTTATCCAGGTCTATCCTCGATTCAGGCGGTACTTCTACTGTAAGCGGCCCCTGGATCGATGTGAGACAGGCAAGCACATACCCCTTTGCCTTCTCATTCTTTGCAATCCTTCCCGTCGGCTCAGTCCTGAAATCACCCTTCTTTATGATAACCTTACACCTTCCGCAGACACCATCTCCACCGCAGCTTGAGTGTATAAAGATGCCTGCCTGAACTCCTGCATGCAGAAGGTTTTCACCCTTCTTTACGCTTACAGTCTTCTTATCCGGAAGAAAGGTTACTTTGAATCTCTTCATTTAACTCTTTGCTCCTTTTAGAAATGATGGTATGCCTGAGGCCTCTCTCGGGCCCACCTTGACATGCCAGCCAGATGCTTCCTCTAGCTTACCGCTTATGACTGCAACATATCCCGGGATTACCACATCTTTATGTTTTACCTTGCCTTCTAAGCCAAGACTCTTTAATGCAGATGCTATCCTCTCTGCAGTAAACTTCTCTGCTGCCCATGCAGTAAGAACAGACATCCCCTCACTGTCAATGCTTACGATAAATGAAGGTACCTTGCTGGCCTCTACCTCGCTCTCTACTGTATAGTAGGTAAGTGAGAAATTGGTCGTTATCAGGACAGGGGATTCATTACTTACATTTCCG
>CAYLIX010000095.1:0-5668 GCA_964383775.1 uncultured Planctomycetia bacterium | reverse complement strand
TAGCCTCTATCGGTGTGTTCTTGCGCGCGTTGCTCCCAGTTCATCCACAAGCCTCTGTGCAACACTTCCAACTGCTGCAGCATCATCACGTAGCAAGCCTGCCTGCAATGGTAATGCAGTACCAAATCGCGGCATCTCTGGTCCTACTGCAGGTAATAGTCTTGTCTCATGCCTTAATCTATCCCTTGCTGAGACCTCTCTTGGTCTTTGTAAGTAACTCATAAGCGCAGCACCAGCTATGTATCCAAGATATATGCTAAGGCCGCCTATAACTGCCCATCTTATAGGCTCAGTATATTCATTACCTAGAAGTGAGGTCAGCACTGCAGCTGGAGGCATGCCACTGAATAGCTTTATCTCGTGCACAGGTACTTCATCTAATGGTTTGGACATCTCCCCTGTGACATCATCTTCCTGGCGACGGCGCGCTTCAAGATAGTGCTCTGTTATAGCTTGTCCTGTTCTCTGTCCGCTTCCCATCATTCCGGTTACAAGTTGCATTGCAGCACGCGCTTGGCCTTCGATATCCGCACCGGCCTCCCTCATGGCATCTATGGTATCTGCTACAGTCTTCTCTCTGCTCGTCTTTGCAAAGTATGCTTGTATTGCTTGCAGACCTTCTCCAGCACGATCCTTTACTGATTGCAAGGCTTCTCCAGCACTCTTTACTAGAGGCGCAGTATTTATTTGCGGCAGTATTGGCTCTCTGGTCTTAGGTCTCCTTCTCTGAACTGGTCGCGCCTTTCTCTTTCTAGGTGCAGGCCTTGCAGCAGGAGCTTCTTCTCTCTCTAGGGCTGGTGCAGGTTCAGGCGCCCTTACAGCAGCTGCTTCTTCTCTTACTTCAACGTCTTGGGCTTCTCTCTGGCTTTCTGCAGCAAGTCTTCTCGCTTCTTCTAGTTCCCTCTCTTCTTGGGCAAGTCTCTCTGCCTCTTGGGCTTCTCTCTCTGCCTCAAGTCTCTTTGCTTGCTCTCTTGCCTTTGCATCTGTGATCCTCTTTGCTTCTCTTGCCCTGCCCCTCTCTATCTCGTCCTGGTCTATACGCGCCTGCTCTGCCCTTAACTCAGTTATTCTTGTCTCTTCTGCTTGTTCCTCGTCGGACACTAGCTCAGGTATTCTTGTTCCAATGGTCTCCTCTATATCCCTTCTTAGGGCATCATGCATCTGGACAACCTTGCTCTTCTGCTCTGCAGATCCTGCTACATAAATATTCCTTGAGTCATTATAAAGCTCGTCAGCATTATCTTGATAGCTATAGTATGCCAATGCAGCTATGTAAGCTCTATTTGCTGTTCTCCTTGCGTCTTTCCAATCCTCTTTATTCTCTTCTGCTGCATCCGCAGCAAGCTCAAGTCGTACTGGTTCATAGATAGTAGTCTTAGTAGGGCCTCTGCTTGGGCCAGGACCAGTGCTTGGCCCAGTAGTAGGCGGCACAGATGAAGCTGGCCCAGGACCTTTGCCTGGTCCAGGAGTAGCATCTGGATCTGGAGTGCTTGGCTTCTCTAGACTTAAGAGCTTTATCATAATCCTCTTTATGCTCTCAGGCAAGAAAGTGCCAGCAATAACTTTATTTGAAGCTATTGCCTGGAGAACAGAGCGTATACCCCTCTTTATGCCATCTAGTTCACTGAACTCTTCTAATATAGTATGTTCTAATATATCTATTATCATACCTATTACAGCATTATCCTCAGTCTTTCTTGCAATATCTGAAAGGAGACGCAGTATACTGGATATCTCTCTTGTAAATGCAGCTATGTCATCTTCAAGGCGGTCTGTCTTCTTTGCAGGTATAGTCAAGTCATCCAAGCTCAGTACATTATCTATTGTCTCAAGATCGTCTCTAGTGACCTCTTTCTTGCCTGCTATCTCCTGCAGCGCCCTCTTTACATGCTCAAGTGCCAACACATTCTTATTATACCTTCTATGTGTATTACTATAGTTATCAACCTCTTTTGAGCTTGCTGCTACATCAGTCGCATGCCCAAGATTGGCCTCAATATTGGAAGGATCGTATTTTGCTGCATACTCATTATCTTCACCTATCAACTCTTCTGCTATTTTCTTCTTCTGAGATCTATTAAGTATCTCTAATCCTTCCTCTAATCTATCTCTGTTCTTGACACTCTTAAGGTCATTGTAGGTGCTCTTGGAATTTCTTATGGCTATCCTCTCATCTATGCGCCTCTTCTCATTCTTACTCAGTCTCCTATCAGCCTGCTCTTGCGCATTATTCTCAATAGTCTCTAGCACATCATCTATATCGGCTTCAGGATTAAGCTCAAGTGCCTTATCTATATCCCTAAGTGCAGCATCGATACCACTCTTGTTTACTCTCCAGGCATTCATTCTTATGCGTGCACGGTAAAGATATAGAGATGCAAGGTTTGTATTTAATTTAGTGTCATCTGCAAGTTCATTATCTATGCTGCGTGCTCTCTCAAGGAGTCCTATCTTTGTATCGAGCCTCTTTTCAGAGCCTATGCCACTACCTACCTCTATATCATCTGCAATCCTATAATAAGACTCACTCGAGGTATTTGGTGATACCTTTATTGCTCCTTTCCAGTCCTCTGCAGCTTCCAATGCCTTTGCCAGCTCTTCTCTGGACTTCTCTTCAACTTGAGTATTTACAACACCCCTTCCAAATACCCATTTTGCCCCGAATATGTTGTCTCTGGCAATAGCCTCTCTCATCTTTATCCCTGCCTGGGCTGCTCTAAGCACAGGGAGTACCTCCCTTGCCTTATTCCTTATATCAGAGATCCTCTCTCTTAGGTTTTTTCTATTGGCAGGGTTCATGAAACGCAATCTACGTGCAAGGCGTGATACTTCTTTAATGAGGCCATTTATAACGGGTCTATTTACTGTATCAGTATAGAAATCTTCATCCTGGACATGCTCTCTTATCTTATCGAGTATTGCCATGACCTGCTCTGGTGTGCCGGCAAGCGCTCTATTGAGCATTGCACCCACTTCAGAGTCAGATTCAGTAAGGGAGATTATGCCTATAAATACATCTGCATTGTCACTCATCTTTTCTATATCATTTAGTATATTCTTTAATTCACTACCTTCACTTACAGAGATACCCCTTGCCCTGACTCTTGCAAGGGCACTGGCAAGGCTCCTCTCTACACGGGCCTTCTCTTCTTCTTTAAGCTTATCATCTTTAATGGCTCTTAGGATATCTCTAAACTTACCCAATATCCTCTCTGCATCCTCTTTATTCTCAATCATATTTGCCAATGCATCCAATGCTACAGAATTGTGTGCATCAAGGGCCAATACACTCATATGACAATCTATTGGAGTAAAGTCATCATCCTTGAGATTGAGCGTTGCAAGGAGATTATATGCGCTTATCCTCTCTTCTTTCTTTATGCTGTTATCCATCGCTATTTCACTAAGTAGGTTTGCTGCCTTGTTTCTTCCCGATACTGTGCCCTTGCTTATATTAATCTCAGCAAGCCTTGTCTTTACCTTTGCGATATCCTCATTACTGCTAGCCAATTCAGACGCCCCAGTTACCATAGTCTCTGCAGCTTCAAGATCATTCATATTATGTGACTCACTAAGGAGCTTCTCGAGAAGTGCTTGTCTTACATGTGCGTTTTCTTTTATAGCTGCATCGATCATGCTTACAAATCCACTCTCTTGGTCTGTAGGCGCATCACTCAAGTTATCTTTCCTTGCGAGTATCCTTAATTGCCACGGGCTAAGATTGTCTAGCTTCTGCTTAACATCTTCATCTGCCTCATCATAAATCTCCCTAGCAGTATCATCTATTGCAGCGCCTGATTGTAGATCCAAGAGGTGCTGCGCAAGGATATCAACATTATCTACGTTTAGCAATCTTCTAAAATCTTCCCTCTCCAGCACACTCTTATTCTCAAAATCTTCAAGCTCTGTAACGAGATCGTTGAATTCTCTTTCAAATCTCTCTGCATCTTCATGATCAATCTCAATTGCATTGAAATCATCTGCAGTGACCGTTGGCTCTGGTTCTTCGGTGTCCACTTTTCCACCAGTCTCCTTTATATCTATCTCTACAGCCTTCTCGACTAAACGACGGCTACCAATACCGAGTACTTCTGCTACACCCGCTATTCTCTGCGCCTCGCGCTCTTTTGTATGCTCTGCCTCCACCTCTGCAGCACGCTCATAGGATCTTATCATTAGTAGATAGTTTCTAAATTCTCTTGCTATGCTCTCTTTATCTCCATCTTCTTCGGCAAGGCTAATCGCCCTTTCATATGCTCCAATAGTAGGCTGTTCTTCTCCTTCTATTTCTCCATATGATCTGGCTTCTTCTAATGCCAGAATATGGCTATCTATACCTGTCCTGCGAGCAGAATCGATAAGTGCTACAACATCACCTGCTTTAAATTCTTCCTTGAACTTATCAACAACCTTCTCATATAGCTTTGCCAATCTCTCTTTGGCATCTTTGATAACCTCTGCGTCTACGCCCTTCTCCTCTGCCTTGGCAATATCAGTAGCTACTGTCATAAGGAATACTCCTGCAATGACAGGATCCTTGCCTAAGAGTCCGTCTATTTTATTTTCGGCATCGCTTACAACAGCCTTTATCTTAACTGCTATGCTCTCTGGTTTGATAAGCTTCTTTAAGTGTGTTATCTTTAGCACCTCTTCATCTATCTCTTTCTCTACTGCAGGATCAGTCTCCCTTGCAAGGCTTAATTTTGCGAGTTTACCGTCGATCTTTCTCGTCTTGTTGGCTTCACGCCTTATACGCTTTGCAAGCTCATCTCCTGCTGTCTTCAATGCAGGCTTAAACCTCTCTTCAAGATCCTTCTTAAGTTCTTGCTCTTCTGCGTTTAATACTGCAAGCTCTGCATTTATCTCACGTATCTTCTGTGCATGCTCTTTCCATGCATCAGACTTACCTAGTGCCTCTTCATACTTTGCCCTTACCTCTTTACCTTCCTCTATAAGGGCCTCTCTTCTCTCTTCTATCTCCTTAAGCCTATTCTCGATATTGTCTACTACCTCCTTTGCAAAGTCATAGGCGGCTTTAAGCTTCCCTGTCCTTCTAAACCATAAAACCCATATGTTCACGGCCGCACCTAAAAGTAACTTTGCCTTCTTTTCTGCAACGTCTTTCATATCAGGCTGCATGCTTAGCACTGTATCGAAGATATCGAGCATAACCTTGTGCCTATGCTCAGCTCCATGAGCTAATGTAAAGGCAAGCAGCCTCTTTACCCTCATAGATAATTCTATCCCGGCTTCTGCTGCCATCTTGTAGAGCTTAAGCGCCCTTCTTGGGTTGAACCAATCTCCATCGTATCTGTGGCTTATATTGGCCAATATAAGGGATTCAAATAGTGCTTTGGCTGCATCATTGTCATTGGACTTCAGTGCCTTTTTAAGGGCCTTATTGTTTCTCTTCATGGTGGGCTTATCTTTTAATTCGCTGCCAGTCTGGTGTCCACGCATCCTTTCATAATCTAATATTTTCTGCTTTAGGTTATATAAAAATGTAGTTACTCCATCATCATCCATTGAGTGCAATCTCTTGCGTATCTTTCTTGCGGCACTCTCTATATTAGCCTTGTCTCCTGCCTCCACAGCTGCTACAAACTCGGACATCTCCTCATCGAGCCTATCTCTCTCATCAGCAGTAAGTTTAAGCCCGGAAGATAAG
>CAYLIX010000094.1:2241-5695 GCA_964383775.1 uncultured Planctomycetia bacterium | reverse complement strand
CCAAAGTAAAACTACGTTTCTTCTTATGTTTTTTTATCATCTTAAGTTACCTCCCATTCAATTAAATACCCCAGCCGCCTCCACTCCATGGGTTCCACCAGGTAGTTGGGGGTATGCCGCCTTCAAGTAAAAATCCTCCTCCTTCTTCTTCTGAAGCATCATGCTCTGAACATTCTACAGTATAACCATCGAGTTCACCCGTTACAGTATAATCTGCACTTGTATGGGGGCATGTAGGAATTGCACTAAAATATGCACCTAGGTCTTTCTCAATGTCAGGAGCAGGATCGCCTATCTGACCATCTGTATCCAATAACCAGAGGCTTACAACTTCCGAGATTATTGACTTATTTACATTGCATGCTCGATCTATTGTATTTGTCCTTAAATTTATATAATTCGATATAGGCAATGTTGACACCAGACCAATAATGGCCACAACGATTAGTAGCTCTACTACTGTAAAACCGCGCTTCTTTGGCATAGAAGGTTTTACCATTCTAAATCCTTTCTCTTAATATATATAGTTTATACTATAATCATAAGATGTGCAAGGTCATGTAGCAATCTAGTATTGTAGTAGGAGAGGATTAGAGGGTTGTAAATGCGCAGTTTTGTGGTAAAATAATTATAACATGAAGAAGGCTGGTAGATGAGTGATAGGGGTGATCTTAAGATAGAACTTGGCGAGCAGCCCATTGCAGATATCATGGTAAGGCATGGCTTAAAGCCCAATGATATTGTAAGCGCGTCTACAGAGCAGATTACACATAAGATGATAGCAAAGGCAGGCAAAGGGCGCAGGCTTACTCGTAAGGTACAGCTAAAGATATTGACTGCTTTAAATAATGCTACAAACGAGAACTACAAATTAAAGGATCTCTTTAATTACTAAGCGTAGGCATGGAGGCATAAGATGAGCGAGATTCTAGTGAAGAAGCCAGGGCAAGGAGAGCTTGATAAGCTGGGAGTAAGATCATGGCCTATATGGGAGAAAGAGGCATCTAGATTTGACTGGTATTATGATGATAAAGAGACTTGTTATCTACTAAAGGGTAAGGTAACGGTGACTACTAATGATGGCAAGGCAGTCAGTTTTGGGGCAGGTGACCTCGTAGTATTTTCTCAAGGGTTGTCCTGTAATTGGCATATAGAAGAAGCTGTAGAGAAGCATTATAACTTTGGTTAGAGGCAGGCTGTAATGTCTGTTGATCCAAAAGATATGGAGCTATACCGTAAGCTCGCATCTAGAGAGCATTCCAGAAAAGATATTGTTCCATACATGAGCATACTAGTATCCATAGCACTATTTTTCCTACCTGCTATTACATGTTTTCTTTCGATCTTTATAGTAATGAAGAGCTCCAAAACTGTGGCGATTATACTGTTCATATTTACTTTGCTGCTTAGTACTGTGGGGATTAAGATATTTATGTTTGCACTTAGTAAGCTGCGTACAAATAGGAATGGGGCAGGGTAGATGGCTGAATATATCTGCCCTCATTGCAAGAGGCCTATTTATGATGATGAGGCATTGCTCTGCCTATACTGCGGGGAGAGCCTAAGGCGTGGCATTGGGTTTATGGGTAAGCTAAAGTATACAAACCCCAGGGCGATATTTGTCATTCTAATCTTTTTAATACTATTTAGCTACATATTGTTAATAAGATAGAGGTTACTATTGAGGGCTTAACAAGCCTTTTTTGTTCCTTACTCATTTGTTCACGGACAATTAGCTACCTTTCTATTAGTATTATGATTAATATTTAACTTTTTGTCAATTATCATTGATTATTATGCAAATTTCAGGTATACTTCCTATAAGATACTGATTGGGGATGTAGATGACAAAGAGCAGGTTTATTGCCGGGCCAAAGCTTATTTATGATGTTAGGGCCCGGTTTTTTTTGTAAAATAACGACTTTAAATAATAGGAGGTTAAGGTGAAAAGTATAAAGATCGTATTAATTATGATTGTGCTGTTGTTTAGTACCATAATAGCACACGCAGAGGTTACCAAGGTAATGAACTTCCAGGCCAGGCTTACTGATAGTGATGGTACGCCCTTGTCTACTAATAGCTATAGTCTGGACTTTTCGATATTTAATGTCGAGACAGGAGGTACCGCGATCTGGCAGGAAACTCAGACACTATATGTAGAAGATGGTATATGCAATGCCTTATTGGGGGCTAACACACCTTTTGATGCAGCGATGTTTGAGAATGACTGCTGGCTTGAGGTAACCATAGAGGACAGCGAATCTCTCCCTCGCCAGCTTATAGCGCCTACCGGATACTCATTTAATTCTGGGATGCTTGGAGGAATTCCGGCAAATGACTATCTACTTAGGTTGGATGGTAGCGAAGATAGAGATTTTGTTATAAATGGCAGCGCTATCATAAACAGAAGTACTCCAGGACAAGCGCTCCATGTCAAGGGAGTTAATGCTGCATTTAGGGTTGAACCATTTGCTGATGGATATTCATTATGTGAGATAGGCGAGAACGAAAGAGCAATAATCCGTTTTGGCATAGAAAACAGCGCAGGAAACGCATTGATGCATGGTTCATTAGCAAATGCAGCAGTTCTCTCTGCTCGCTACGATTCAGCCCTGCAGTTTGGAACGCAAATCACCCCGAGAATGACGATCGATACAAATGGTAATGTAGGCATTGGAACAGCAACTCCGAGAAGCCTGCTGCATATTGCCGGCGGCGATCTCCTGCTTGATAGAGACGCCAATCTTCAACTTGTGACTTCAAGCGGAGCCATAAACAATGTCTTTGGTGTCAACGATTCGGACCAGCTTACAGTGGGCGGAGGAGGCAATATACTCGGGATGCTTCTTGATGTCCGCGGCGGAGATCCGGAGATATACATTAACCCGGCTGGTAATGTTGGTATTGGAACAACAAAACAAATTAGCAAGCTACATGTTTCCAATGGCGATTTGAGGCAATCATCTAATGTGAATAGTTCTGCTTCATATGTTATTCAATTAACAAAATCGAGAGGTACTGCATCTGAGCCGACAATAGTGAAGAAAGGAGATAATTTTGGAGCTTATCTCTTTAAGGGTTATGATGGCACAAACTATTTAGAGGGAGCAAGGGTACTTGGAAGTTGTGATGGTGATCCTGGTAAAAATGATATGCCTGGTCGTTTATCCTTCTGGACTGCGGCAGATGGGGTATCAACTGTAACAGAAAGAATGAGAATAGATAATGCTGGCAATGTCGGCATCGGCACAACAAACCCAAAAACAAGATTAGATCTCGGTGATAACGGAACATTATTAATTACAGAGCCTAATATTACAGAGACACGCCTGCAATACAACGGCCTAAGAATGAAGAATATCTACGATCCAGTTGATAAGACAAAGGATGGCTGGGCGAGAGGTCTTCTGACATACACAGATAAGGATGACGTACCTTACTTTTGCATAGGCGG
>CAYLIX010000094.1:0-2231 GCA_964383775.1 uncultured Planctomycetia bacterium | reverse complement strand
CGCATATTACTGGTTCGGGCCGAATTGGCACGAAACAGATCTGAGAATCTACCCGGGCACGAGTGCGACCTTCCAGCACGATGTTGGCATAGGTGTGGTTACCCCAAAAGCAGAGCTGGATGTGAATGGCCGGATTGTTGGAGGGTTTGGCGCGGCAAGTACAGGCGGAGTGCTGAACTGGAACGACGGCTCAAACGCGCGCTCTGGAAGCGGTTTCAGTCTTCTTAGTGGAACTGCGCCGGGTGGCCCAGGGCCGGGGACATTGTTCCATCCTTTTACTTTTGAATACAAGAACAAAGACGGAAATGGCAATGTGACGCAGTTTGCCATACCTTATGGAAAAGAAGACCATTGCGGCAATATTTACTACAGAGGTAGGTTTAGCAAGGCCTGGACTCCCAAATGGCGCAAGATAGTGGCTGAAATCAATGGTATTGCTACGATAGGTACTTCTGCGAAAAGCGCAAATCTTAGGGTAAACGGCGATATTTACGCGACCGGCAATATTGAGGGGCACGATTTCATATTCAGAGACAAGGAGACGGATAAAGTGCTCTGGAGAATGGTAGAGGATGAAAAGGGCCTTTACCTTATAAAGGAGTGCAACGGCAAGAAGTATAGGATCATGATGGAGGAGATGGAGTAAGGCAAATAAGCTCCATTTTGCAAAGTTTCTGAGCTTAGATTAATAGAGATGCAATAAAACTATGAAAAGAGATGTAGTAAGTATATTAGCCACTCTTTTATTGATACTGACCTGCAGTGCAGTATATGCAGACGTCAGTTTTGATAAAGGAAGCCTGTTAGTAAATAGTGCAGATGGCGCAGTAAATGATATGCCAAGGATTATGTGCGATGATAAGTTCGCATACTTTATATGGCGTGACTCAAGAAGAGACCCTACTGATCGTGGAAAGAGGGATGTATACTTTAGGCGGTTCTCAGCAGAACAAGAAGCTTGGAATAACGAGGTTCTACTAAACTCCGCCTTAACGCCTCTGGACTATAGTTATGACCACGGTCCATGGGGTTATTGTACTGACAAGTCGGGAAGCCTTTATGTAATGTGGCTGGATGAGGAGGGTATATATCTTAATTCTTCCCATGATCATGGCCAGACCTGGTTCGATGAACCGACCTTGCTTGTCTCTGATGATGATTTTGTTGGAGATATTACCGGCCCAAGCATGATAAGCGACAAAAGCAAAAATCTATATCTGACATGGGAAGAAGCGGATCACGATGAGGATACGGGAAACGTATATTTAATAAGGTCTTCTGATGGAGGGAGCACGTGGACTTTACCACAGATGCTTCTTCAGGATAAACCCTTCCTAACACCGCGACCATCATTTCCAGGCGCTCCAAAATTCATGAAGGTAGTATCTGCGCCGAGATTGTTTGGCAATGACGCGGGAAACCTATACTTAGTGTGGCTCCTGGAGGAAGGGGAGGCATATGATCTCTGCATACTCTCTTCTGCTAATAATGGCCTTACATGGTCCCCTAACCCGACAAAGATCAATAATCTTAACAGGATACATAGCTCTTTTGCTGATATACACTTTGCCTGTGATAATACAGGCAATGCTTATGCAGCATGGATGTCGGAGAATAGTAATGTCAATGATATCTTCTTTAACAAGTCGAATGACGCAGGCAAAACCTGGCTTTCTCAGGATATAAGGATAGATACTGATGCCCCCTGGCAGCATAATTCATTTTCAATCAGCTTACTGTGTGATGGCGCAGGCAATGTATACATAGGATGGAAGGATGGAAGGACTGATGGGGCAAGCGGCAGCAATCTCTATTTTAATCGTTCTCATGATTATGGCCAGACCTGGCTAAGCGAAGATGCCAGAATAAATGATAGCTCTTCAGATGGCTGTTATTATGCAGGGCAGATCATGAGTGATAATGCAGGCAGGGTATATGCAGTTTGGGCGGATACAAGAGGTTCCACGGGCAGCGGCTATCTGGATATTTTCATGAATTATTCTATAGATTGCGGTGATAATTGGCAATCCGAAGATATACTGGTAGTTGAAGATTTTCCGTCAGAAGTGCCGGTAGGATATAGTCCTCCATCTTGTGTAAGCAATACTGGAGATGTTTATGCCCTCTGGCTGGAAGGAAGTTTCACACCCTTCTGGGAAGCGTCATTTAATTCACATTTTACCTATGGTAAATATGTTAGTTTTCCTAAAAATGTGCAATTTCAGGTGGGG
>CAYLIX010000093.1:0-5704 GCA_964383775.1 uncultured Planctomycetia bacterium | reverse complement strand
TACTCTATTACTTCCGATATTACGCCAGCACCCACAGTGTGTCCACCTTCACGTATGGCGAATCTGAGCTCCTTCTCCATAGCTATAGGGGTAATGAGCTCTCCCTCTATCTCTACGTTATCTCCCGGCATTACCATCTCTGTGCCTTGCGGGAGCTTGAGTGAGCCGGTTACGTCCGTGGTCCTGAAGTAGAACTGCGGCCTGTAACCATTGAAGAATGGTGTGTGTCTTCCGCCCTCTTCTTTTGTAAGGACGTAGACCTTTGCCTTGAACTTTGTGTGCGGCTTTATGGAAGCGGGTTTGGCTACTACCTGTCCGCGTTGCAGGTCTTTCTTCTCTACACCACGAAGGAGCAAGCCTACGTTATCTCCTGCCTGACCTGAATCCAATAGCTTTCTGAACATCTCAATACCAGTGACTACAGTCTTCTTTGTAGGCCTTATGCCTACTATCTCTACGTTGTCTCCTACCTTTACCTGTCCGCGCTCTACTCTTCCTGTGCCTACTGTGCCGCGGCCGGTTATGGAGAAGACGTCTTCTACAGGCATTAAGAATGGTTTTTCAATGTCTCTCTTTGGGGTGGGTATATAGCTATCTACTGCATCCATGAGCTCAAATATGGGCTTTGATGCCTCTGCGTCATCTGGTTTTTCCATAGCCTTTAGGGCGCTTCCCTTTATAATAGGTATCTGTTCTCCTGGGAATTCATACTTTGTGAGCAGCTCTCTTATCTCTAGCTCTACTAAGTCTAAGAGCTCTTTATCATCTACCATGTCTACCTTATTAAGGAAGACTACCATAGCAGGTACGCCTACCTGGCGTGCCAAGAGTATGTGCTCTCTTGTCTGAGGCATAGGGCCATCTGCTGCAGATACTACGAGTACAGCACCATCCATCTGTGCTGCACCGGTTATCATGTTCTTTATGTAGTCTGCGTGTCCCGGGCAATCTATGTGCGCATAGTGGCGCTTTGCAGTCTGGTACTCTATATGTGCTACTGCAATGGTAATGCCGCGCTCTTTCTCTTCAGGGGCATTATCAATAGAGTCAAAGTTCCTGACCTCTGAGAGGCCCTTCTTTGAAAGGCACTGCGTTATTGCGCTTGCCAGGGTGGTCTTACCATGGTCTACGTGGCCTATGGTTCCTATATTTATATGCGGTTTAGTGCGTTCAAACTTTTCCTTACCCATGATTACCTCCTTTTAATATTCACCTTTTATGATTTTTTCAGCTATATTCTTAGGCACTTCCTCATAATAGGAAGGCTCCATCATATAGTTTGCTCTGCCCTGCGTAAGACTCCTGAGGGCAGTGGCATATCCAAATACTTCACTTAAAGGAACATATCCGTCTATTACCTTCGTATTCAGCTTGTGCTCTATCGCCTCTATCCTGGCACGGCGTGAATTTAGGTCGCCTATTACATCGCCCAGATACTCTTCAGGAGTCACTATCTCAATACCCATGATAGGCTCCAGTATTACAGGCCGGCCTTTCTTAAGTCCTTCTTGAAATGCTATTGAACCTGCCATCTGAAATGCCAGATCAGATGAATCCACTTCATGAAAAGATCCATCCTTAAGCGTGATCTCAACATCTGTGACCGGATAGTTTGCCAATGAACCATTCTTAGAGGCGTCCAACAGCCCCTCTTTTACAGAAGGTATATACTCTTTTGGTATTGCGCCGCCTATTATCTTGTTGATAAAGTTGATGCCTGAGCCTTTTTCAGCAGGCCTCATCTCTATCTCTACGTGGCCGTATTGCCCTCTGCCTCCGGTCTGCTGTATAAATTTACCGACTGATCTTACGCCCTTGGTTATCGTCTCTTTAAATGCAACATGCGGCTTACCAACGTTTGCGCTGACCTTAAACTCCTTGAGCATGCGGTCTATAATAACTTCCAGATGGAGCTCTCCCATTCCGCTTACGATAGTCTGGCCAGTCTCCTTATTGTAGCTTACCTGGAATGTAGGATCTTCACTCTCCAGTTTTTTCAATGTCTCACCCAGCTTATCGCGGTCTGCTTTGGTCTTTGGCTCTATGGCCATAGAGATTACAGGATCAGGGAAATTAATGCTCTCATAAACGATAGGATGTTTTTCATCACAGATAGTATTACCGGTCGAGACTATCTTGAGCCCCACTGCGGCTGCTATATCACCTGCAGAGACCTCTTTTACGATCTCCTGCTTATTGGCGTGCATGCGGACTATCTTGCCTATCCTCTCGGTCTTCTGTGTCGTTGAGTTATATATATAGGAACCAGAATGCAACGTTCCTGAATATACTCGCAAGAATGCCAGTTTACCTACATATGGATCTGACATAATCTTAAAGATAAGCCCTGAAAAATGCTTATTGCCTGGAGAGCGCTCTTCTGTCTTGCTCGTCTCTGGATTGATGCCCTTCATGGGTAAGACCTCTATCGGGGAAGGGAGATATTCGCATATCCCATCCAAAAATAGATCCACGCCTTTATTATCAACTGCTGCGCCGCAGAATACAGGGATCAATTTATTATTGATAGTCGCCTTTCTGATCGCGTCTTTCAACTCATTCGGATATATCCCCTGATTGTGGATGTACTTATCCATGATCTCGCCGTCTACTTCAGCGAGCTTTACTATTAATTCATGGCGATACTTAGAGACCTGTTCCTTAAGCTTGTCAGGTATGGCCATATCCTTCTCTAGTTTGCTGTGACCTTCTTTATGAAAACTGATGACCTTTGAATCAATGAGATCTATGATGCCTTTAAAATTTTCTTCGCTGCCTATGGGTATCTGTACAGCCAGTGCATTTGCCCCGAGCCTTTTGCGCATCTCGGCCAGTACCTTATAAAAATCTGCACCGAGCCTATCCATCTTATTTATTATGGCTATTCGCGGGACACCATATTTATCCGCTTGTCTCCAGACCGTCTCAGATTGAGGCTGTACTCCACCCACTGAACAGAAGACTATACATGCGCCGTCCAATACCTTGAGAGAACGCTCTACCTCTGCTGTAAAATCTACGTGGCCTGGTGTATCGATAATGTTGATCCTGTAGTCTTTCCACTGGGCCCTTGTGCAGGCAGAGGTTATGGTAATGCCCCTCTCCTGCTCCTGAGTCATCCAGTCCATTGTAGCAGTGCCATCATCTACTTCACCGATCTTATATATACGGCCGGTATTATAGAGGATCCTCTCGGTGAGGGTAGTCTTACCCGCATCGATATGAGCAACGATCCCAATATTCCTGGTCTGCTTCAATTCCTTTGTCTTCATGGTGTCCAATTCTTGTTCTTCTAGTAAGGTTACCATCTTAAATGTGCAAATGCCTTGTTTGCCTCTGCCATCCTATGTGTATCTTCGCGTTTCTTGATTGCTGCGCCTTCATTCTTAAAGGCATCATGGATCTCATTAGCGAGCCTCTCCTTCATGGGCTTGCCTTTTCTCGATCGTGCAAAGTCTCTGAGCCACCTCATGGCAATATCAATACCTCTCTCTTTACGCACTTCTATAGGTACCTGGTATGTTGCGCCGCCTATTCTGCGGGGCTTCAGCTCCAGAAGGGGCCTTGCATTGTTGATCGCTGTATCCAGGATCTCGATCGGTTCCTTACTCAACTTCTCCTTGACTATATCGAGTGCGCCGTATACTATCTTTTCAGCCTTTGTCTTCTTTCCCATGATCATGACCGTATTTATGAATTTAGAAACGACCTGACTCTTATATTTCGGGTCCGGTTGTACTATTCTCTTTTCGGCTCGTCTTCTTCTCATTATTTGGGCCTCTTAGTTCCGTATTTGGATCTCGATCTCTTTCTGTCTGAGACGCCTGCTGTATCGAGAACGCCCCGCACTATATGATATCTTACTCCTGGAAGGTCTTTTACCCTGCCTCCCCTTATGGCTATAATAGAGTGCTCTTGCAGGTTGTGTCCCTCACCTGGTATATAGGCAGTTACTTCCATACCGTTTGTGAGCCTTACCCTTGTAATCTTTCTGAGTGCAGAGTTTGGCTTCTTAGGTGTCTGTGTCTTTACCTGGAGTGCTACGCCTCTCTTCTGCGGGCAACCTGCCAACGCAGGAGATTTTGTCTTCCTCTTAAAGCGCTTCCTACCTGATCTGACCAACTGATTAATTGTAGGCATTGACTATTTTTTTCCTTCCAGTTTCTTTCTTGCTTCTTTTTTTGCCTTGGATTCCGCCTTCTCTTTCGGTTCTTTTTTGGGCTGTTCTTTCTTCTCCTGGAGTTTCTTCTGTTGGAGCTTCTCTTCTTCAGTTACTTCTCTCTCGAGCTCAATATCCCTATATATAGGAAAGCCGGTTCCGGCAGGGATAAGGTGGCCCATGATAACATTCTCTTTTAACCCATAGAGTTTGTCCCGCCTGCCGCTTGCAGCTGCGTCTGTAAGTACGCGGGTCGTCTCCTGGAAACTTGCTGCTGATATAAAGCTTTCTGTAGTAAGAGATGACTTGGTTATTCCGAGAAGGATAGGTGTTGCGCTTGCCGGCTTCTTATTCTTCTTTATAACCCTCATATTCTCTTCCTGGAATCTGTACTTGTCTATCTGCTGATCTATGAGGAACTCTGTATCGCCAGGATCCTCTATCTTTACTTTCTTCAGCATCTGTCGCACTATAACCTCTATATGCTTGTCATTTATCCTGACACCCTGTAGCCTGTAGACTTCCTGGACTTCATTTACCAAATATTCCTGCAGTTTCTTATCACCGCTTACGCTGAGTATGTCCTGCGGTACAATAGGGCCGTCTATTAACTGCTGGCCTGCAACAACCCTGTCGTCTTTATAGACGTTAAGGTGCTTGCCATGGGGTATTGTATACTCCTTCTTCATGCCCGTAGAGCTCTTTACTATGACGCGCCTCTGCCTCTTCTTCGTCTCTTCGAACTCCACGATTCCGTCGATCTCGCTTATTATGGCAGGGTCTTTTGGCCGTCTTGCCTCAAAGAGCTCAGCAACCCTTGGTAGTCCTCCCGTGATATCCTTCGTCTTAGTAATGACCCTTGGCATCTTGGCCAGGACATCACCTGCAAAGACCTCCTGCTTATCATCCACCAGTATCTGTGCGCCTGAAGGTATGGGATAGATTGCCAGCACGTCTTTATTCTGGCCTGTGATAATAAGGTGTGGATGGAAATCACCCTTGAGTTCCAGAACCACTTTTCTTGTGAGTTTTGTGGCTGGATCGAGCTCGCTGTGTATGGTCACACCTTACTATGCCGCTAACCTCTGTAAGAATAGGCGAGGTGTATGGGTCCCATCTTACATAGATCTTGCCTTTTTCAATCCCTGAGTTCTCATCTACTAGGATGGTAGCTCCCTGCGGTATTATGTGGCGTTCGAGCTCCCTGTCATCCTCATCGTTTATGGTGACCTGCCCGTTTCTGTTTAAGACTACTACGCCGGTGGAGCTTTTTCGTTTTACGGTCTTTAACTCGTGATACTTTAATATACCCTTATTCTTGGATTGAATATGCGACTGCTCTACTATCCTGGATGCAGCTCCTCCTATATGGAAGGTTCTCATGGTAAGCTGTGTGCCTGGCTCACCGATCGATTGGGCGGCTATTATACCAACTGCCTCGCCCAGTTCCGCGATCTTTCCGGTCGCCAGGTTTCTGCCGTAACATTTCTGGCAGACACCGTGTGGTGCTTCGCATGTGAGAACGCTTCTTATTCTTATCTGTTC
>CAYLIX010000092.1:0-5717 GCA_964383775.1 uncultured Planctomycetia bacterium | reverse complement strand
GCAAGACCTTTGCGCGCACCGTGAGTAGATATAAAATACTCCAGCACTGTAAGGCCTTCGCGGAAATTTGCAGTGATAGGATTCTCTATGATCTCGCCGGATGGCTTGGCCATGAGTCCTCTCATTCCAGCAAGCTGTCTGATCTGCTGTCTCGAGCCTCTCGCCCCTGAATCGGCCATCATAAAGATAGGATTGAATGAATCGAGTCTCTTAAAGATGAAATCTGAAACCTCTTCCGTCGTATGCGTCCAGATATCGATGATCTTGTTATAGCGCTCACCTGAAGTGATGATACCATTCTTATATTGATCCTCTACCTTTGCCACTTCAAGCCTTGCCGCTTTAATGCACTTGGCTTTCTCTTCAGGTATGTCTAGGTCGTTTACGCACATCGATATACCGGCAAGCGTAGACTCCTCAAAACCCTTTGCCTTCAGGTTATCCAGAAGCTCTACCACTGTATTGTGTCCGAACTTTGCATGGCAATCAGTAATGATGTCTCTTATCTTACCTTTGTTGAGCAGCGCATTTACAAAAGGCATATCCTTTGGTAGTAGTTGGTTAAATATAACCCTGCCTACAGTCGTATTGATAAGTTTTTCATCTACTTGTACCTTAACCTTTGCATGAATATTGACTTCCATATCCTGGTAAGCAAGGATGGCCTCATCCATTGATGAGAAGATCTTGCCCTCGCCCTTTACGCCTTTTCTCTCTTTTGTAAGATAGTAACAGCCCAATACTATGTCCTGCGATGGTATTGCAATGGGACGCCCGTCACTTGGTGAGAATATATTATTGGAAGAGAGCATCAATATCCTTGCTTCCATCTGGGCTTCCATTGATAAAGGTATATGTACTGCCATCTGGTCACCGTCAAAGTCTGCATTAAATGCTGCGCAGACCAATGGGTGGATCTTAATCGCCTTACCCTCTATCAAGACTGGTTGGAACGCTTGTACGCCCAGTCTATGGAGTGTTGGTGCTCTATTGAGCATCACAGGGTGGTCTTTTATTACCTCATCGAGTATGTCCCAGACCTCTAATTTTGCCTTCTCTACCATGCGCTTGGCGCTCTTTATTGTATGGACGTATCCGCGCTCTTTCAGTTTCTTTATGATGAACGGCTCAAAGAGCTCTAATGCCATCTTCTTGGGTAGGCCGCATTCATTGAGCTTTAATTCCGGCCCTATAACGATAACGGATCTGCCGGAATAATCTACTCTCTTACCTAATAGGTTCTGCCTGAAGCGCCCCTGTTTACCTTTGAGCATCTGACTCAGGCTCTTGAGAGGCCTGTTTCCAGGACCCAGGACTGGCCTACCGTGTCTGCCATTATCCATAAGGGCATCGACCGCTTCCTGAAGCATCCTCTTCTCGTTGCGTATAATTACATCTGGGGCCTTAAGCTCGATCAATTTCTTTAATCGGTTATTTCTATTAATAACTCTTCTATATAGGTCATTGAGATCGCTCGTAGCAAACCTGCCGCCTTCAAGGGGGACTAAGGGTCGAAGATCCGGAGGTATTACCGGTAATGCGCCCATTACAGTCCATTCAGCTTTATTGGATGAACGATTGAATGCCTCGATGATCTTGAGTGTCTTTGCGATCTTTTTGGTGGCCTGCTCCGATTTTGATACCTTAAAATCCTTCTTAAGGTCCTGTATGAGCTTGTCCAGGTCTAAATCTTTTAAGAGGTCTCTTATGGCTTCGCCGCCCATCTTGGCTGAGAATCCCTGGCCATACCTCTCCCTGTATTCATTGTATCTCTCTTCTGTCAAGAGGGTCTTCACCTTTAAAGGTGAATTACCGGACTTGACAACGATATAATCCTCATAATATATGACCTTTTCAAGGTCTCTCAAAGAGAGCTGTAAGAGGTTGCCTATCTTGGAAGGCATGGCCTTAAAGAACCAAATATGAGTGACTGGGCAGGCCAGCTCAATATGCCCCATCCTTACCCGCCTTACATTGGAGCGCGTAACTTCTACGCCGCAACGGTCACAGATGATCCCTTTATGCTTTATCCTCTTGTATTTTCCACAGTTGCACTCCCAATCGCGTGTTGGACCGAATATTCTTTCGCAAAAGAGCCCATCCTTTTCAGGCTTAAACGTACGATAGTTTATGGTCTCAGGTTTCTTTACTTCCCCGCGCGACCAGCTGCGTATCATATCAGTAGAGGCTATACCGAGCCTTATAGCATCAAACGGTGTTATCTCTTCCATGAAATTTTTCTTCATTTTTTCTCTTCCGCTTCTTTTCTTTCAAAATGCACATCAAGGCCCAGTCCCTGCAATTCCTTTACCAAGACATTGAATGACTCGGGCGTTCCCGGGTGCAGTGCATTTTCGCCTTTTACGATCGATTCATATATTCTTGTACGACCCAGTACATCATCGCTCTTTACAGTAAGAAGTTCCTGAAGCGCATATGCTGCGCCATAAGCCTCAAGCGCCCAGACCTCCATCTCTCCGAATCGCTGTCCGCCAAATTGCGCTTTTCCGCCAAGCGGCTGCTGTGTAACCAATGAATATGGGCCTATGGAACGCGCATGCATCTTATCATCAACAAGATGCGCCAGCTTCATCATATAGATGTAGCCTATTGTAACCTTCTTATCAAAAGGCATGCCTGTAAGGCCGTTATATAACGTTATCCTGCCGTCCTCAGGGAGCTTTGCCTTCTTAAGCTCATCTTTAATCTCTTCTTCCTTTGCGCCATCAAAGACCGGAGAAGAGAATTTAACACCCAGTACCTTTGCAGCCCAGCCCAGGTGTGTCTCCAGGAGCTGGCCTACATTCATTCTGGATGGTACGCCAAGCGGGTTTAGCACTATCTCAACAGGCTCGCCATCTGCAGTAAATGGCATGTCCTCTTCAGGTACTATCTTTGCTACGACACCCTTATTACCATGGCGTCCTGCCATCTTGTCTCCGACAGAGAGCTTTCGCTTGGTTGCTATGTATACCATCACCTTCTTTATGACTCCTGGCGGCAGCTCATCTCCGCGCTTTATCTTATCTATCTCCCTTTCGAGCTCGTATGACAATTCGCGTAATTGTGCATCGAGTACCTTTGCTATCTGTTTTGCCTCGCGCTCTGTCTGCGGGTTATTATTGATCTTTAGATCCTCAAGATCGCACTTAGCGATCTTCTTCATATCTTTCTTCCGTAAGGTCTTATTCTGGCTTAAGAGCACTTCTCCTGTATCATCATCAAGAAGGCTTGCGCCTATCTTCTTTCCGACAAGCATGTTGGTCAGCTTTCGATCACGTTCAGCCTGAATCTTCCTGATCTGTTCCTGATACTTTCTTGTTACCTTATCTATCTCTCTGTGCTCTTTTGTGCGTTCTTCTTTTGTCCTGGATCTCGTCTCTTTACGTGAAAAGACGCGCACATCTACAGCGATCCCTTCAATTCCAGGAGGTGTAGTCAAAGATGCATCTCTTACATCTCCAGCCTTCTCTCCAAAGATCGCCCTCAGGAGCTTCTCTTCGGGAGAGAGTTCTGTCTCAGACTTTGGTGCGACCTTGCCTACCAGTATATCGCCGGGCTTGACCTCTGCGCCTATTACGATAATACCATCGGAATCGAGATTCTTCAGGGCCTCTTCACCTACATTCGGTATGTCCCTGGTAATCTCTTCATTACCCAGTCTCGTCTCCCGTGCTTCCAGCTCAAACTCTTCTATATGGACAGAGGTAAAGACATCCTCTTTTACGAGTTTCTCACTTATGACTATTGCATCTTCAAAGTTGTACCCTCTCCACGGCATAAATGCAACGCGGACATTACGGCCAAGTGCCAGTTCGCCTTCACTGGTTGCCGTGCCGTCTGCAATAACCTGCCCTTCCTTGATGCGATCACCCGGCTTTACTATCGGCCTCTGATTAATGCATGTGGAAGAGTTTGACTTTTGAAATTTACGGAGGGCATATATCTTACTGCCGACTGCAATCTCATCAGACTGCACTGAATTAACTCTGCCGGCATTCATTGCTACGACCACAGTGCCGGAATCCTTTGCTGCCCTGTACTCTATACCTGTTCCTATAAGCGGGCTCTCCGTCTCCAGGAGCGGGACAGCCTGCCTTTGCATGTTTGAGCCCATTAAAGCTCTATTGGCGTCATCATGCTCTAAAAATGGTATCAGACTGGCAGCTACACTGACGAGCTGTCTTGGAGAGACGTCCATATAATTGATCTCTTTTGGTGAAACCCTGGGGAAATCACCTTTGTACCTGCATAAGACCTGGTCATCAATGAATCTCCCATCGTTCGATAGTCTGGCATTTGCCTGGGCTATTACCGCCTTATCTTCCAGGTCTGCTGAGAGATACTCTATCTTATCCGTAGCCTTGCCATTTACAACTTTTCTATATGGCGCTTCAATGAAACCATACTTATTAATGCGGCCATATGTGCTCAAAGAGGCTATAAGCCCTATATTCGGGCCTTCTGGAGTCTCAATGGGGCAGATTCTTCCATAATGCGAGTGGTGCACGTCTCGTACTTCAAAGCCTGCGCGTTCTCTGCTTAAGCCCCCGGGCCCCAGCGCACTTAATCGTCTCTTGTGTGTAAGTTCTGCTAATGGGTTTGTCTGGTCCATAAACTGAGACAACTGTGACCTGCCAAAGAAGTCCTTTACGATACTGGCGATCAATTTTGTATTGATCAAATTGTGCGGCATTACTGCTTCCAGATCATATATATTCATTCTTTCGCGCGCTGTCCTGTCTACCCGCGCAAAGGCTATGCGGAACTGGTTTTGCAATAGTTCTCCTACACGCCTTACGCGTCTATTGCCGAGGTGGTCTATATCGTCAGTCTGCCCTATGCCGTTCTTAAGATCTACTAGATACTCCATGGTCCTGATCAAGGTATCCTTGGTGATCAGCCTCTGGGTCAAAGGAGTGTTCATATTAAGTTTTCTGTTTAGAACAAATCTCCCTACCTCTGTAAGATCATAGCGCTTTATATCAAAAAATAGCCTGTCTATGAGATTCTGCGCGCTCTCAACACTGGGTGGGTCACCCGGTCTCATCCTTCTGTAAATATCGAGAAGCGCCTCATCCTTATTCTTCGTATAATCTTTTTCAAGTGTTTTGAGTATCTCAGGCACCTCTTTTTTGAATAGTGAAATAGTCCTTACTCCCCTATCCCAGATCTTGGATGCCAACTCTTTTGTCAGTTTCGAATTTTCAGCACTAAGGAGATTCTTGTTTGAATCCTCGATCTTTTTGGCAATGGTCCTGCCCACTAATCTGTCCAGCTGCATAGAGCGTGTCAGTTCCACGTTCTCGATACCGCTGAATGCCTTCAGTATCTCATCATTTGAGGAGCAGCCAAGTACCCTGAGTAATATTGTGGCAAGGAATTTTCTTCGCCTGTCAATATATACATGAAGATTGTCATTTACGTCAAACTCAAACTCAATCCATGCCCCATGATATGGGCTTATCCTGGCAGAATATATCTTCTTGCCATTTGGATGAATGTTCTCTTCGAAAGAGACGCCTGGCGATCGGTGCAACTGGCTTACTACGACCCTCTCATCACCGTTTGCAATGAAGGTGCCGGTATCGGTCATAAGGGGCAGGTCGCATATGTAGACTTCCTGCTCCTTCGTCTCCTTTTTGGACTTCAATCGTATCTTTGCCCTCAGCGGACTAGCGTAGGTGAGCCCCTTCTTGCGGCACTCTTCGATGTTG
>CAYLIX010000091.1:0-5737 GCA_964383775.1 uncultured Planctomycetia bacterium | reverse complement strand
TCATGACTACATTGTTAAAGTCATGGTTATCATCTGTGCCGCCTGTTGTGATGGTATTAGTGTTTCCACCAAAGGTGACTGTGTTTGAGCCTGTTGTAAATACAGCTCCTGCACCTACTGTCCAAATAGGAGAGTATGATGCACTTGTTCCAACTCTAAGGGCATAGCCATTACAGTCAAATGTGCCATCTTGAAGCATAAAGTCGTCCTTTACAGTAAATGTATTATTCAGGGTAATCGCGCCATCATATCCGGAATTGACTGATAGACTCAAGATGCTGGCTGCAGCATCTACTGTACAATTATTGTCTGATGTATTATCAAAGACGACTGCATCTGCATCAGTAGGCACTGTATTATCTGACCAGTTTGCAGGAGTAGACCAGTTTGTATCTACTCCTCCTCCACCATCCCATGTACGAGTAGCCGCCTCAGCAGGGCTTACCATGCATATATATGCTAATATATATATAGAAAATAGGCATAACCCCTTAATCCAGAAGGAGTTATGCTCGAATTTACCCTTGTTTTCTCTGTTTGTGCTTAGCTTCATCTCTTCGTGCCTCTATATGGTTAGATACCATATATATATAATATATTCCCTAAAATCTACATAAAATTCAATAAATACCTATATTAACTAAGGGGACGTTTCTCCTTACTAGAACTCTATATAAATAAACAAGTTATGACATGGCGTTTTCCGCCTGTGGTTAAGATAACTCGTGGAAAACGACCAGTCATAACATATTGTAGTATATAGGGTTGGGTGAAGGAGAAACGTCCCCTTTTATAAAGGAGTTGGGGTAGTTTGAAGCGTTTTTACTTATAAGGGGACAGTTCTTCATAGGAAATTGGTGTAATAAGAACTGTCCCCACTATTAAAATCATACTGAAGCATCTTCCAACGAGGAAAGTAAAAATGAAGACGCTTCAAGAGTTGTGAATTAAGTATTCCTGTATGGACTTTACACTAAAATCTTTCTTTGATATAGATTCAATGCCATTTACTGCAGCCTGCGCGCCCTGGATAGTAGTAATACTGGGTACACCATGCATCACAGCCATGCTCCTCATGGGTGCTGAGTCTTTCTGTCCTTTTCTGCCAGAGGGTGTATTTATGATAAGGGCGATCGCGTTCTTTCTTATAAGATCCAATACATCGTTCTTTCCTTCACTGATCTTTCCCACTACGCTCGCTTCAATGCTGTTGGATCGTAAGACCTTTGCCGTACCCTTTGTAGCAACTATCCCAAATCCCATATCATGCAGCCTCTTTGCAATAAATACTATTTCTCTCTTATCATCATTTCTTACACTTATAAAGACCTTGCCCTTACTGGGAAGTACTTGTCCTGCTGCAACCTGGGATTTATAGAATGCCACACCAAAAGAGCTATCTATACCCATTACTTCGCCTGTAGACTTCATCTCAGGCCCCAGTATAATATCAACCCCTGAGAACCTGGAGAATGGAAGGACTGACTCTTTTACTGAAAAATGTGATACTTGCTTCTGTTTGGTAATACCAAGTTCCTTTAAGGTCTTTCCTGCCATCACCTTTGCAGCTACCTTTGCAAGTGGCACGCCTGTGGCCTTACTCACAAATGGCACAGTCCTTGAAGCGCGCGGATTGACCTCTAGCACATATACCTTATCTCCCCTTACTGCATACTGGATATTAAGCAATCCCTTTACCTTAAGTTCTTTGGATAAGGCAAGTGTATATCTCTTTATAGTATCTAATATCTCATCGCTCAATGTATGCGGTGGCAGTACGCATGCAGAATCTCCGGAATGTATACCTGCGCCTTCAATGTGCTCCATTATGCCGCCTATTATCGTAATCTTTCCATCAGATATTGCATCCACATCTACTTCTATGGCATCTTCCAGGAACTTATCTATTAATATAGGATGTTCTGCGCTCGCCTCTTTGGCCTCTTTGATAAATCTCTTTAAGGATTGGTCATCATAGATTATCCTCATGGCCCTTCCGCCCAATACATACGAGGGTCTTACCAGTATAGGATATCCTATCTCCTTGGCTATTCTCAGTGCGCCTTCTTTTGACTTTGCAGAGCCATTTGCAGGTTGGTTGATCTTAAGCTTCTTTACTATACGGGAAAATTTATCTCTATCCTCTGCATTGTCTATAGATGCGACACTTGTGCCTATTATCTTTGCGCCGGCAGCATCTAACCTCTTTGCAAGATTCAAAGGCGTCTGCCCGCCAAATTGCACTATAACGCCGTCAGGTCTCTCCTTTTCAATGATATTCATTACGTCTTCAAATGTAAGCGGCTCAAAATAGAGCTTATCCGATGTATCATAATCAGTCGATACAGTCTCAGGGTTTGAATTGACCATAATGGTCTCAAATCCCAACTCTTTTAATGCAAATGCTGCATGGCAGCAGCAATAATCAAATTCTATACCCTGACCTATTCTATTGGGTCCGCCGCCTAAGATCATGATCTTCTTCTTCTTTGTAGTGCGTGCCTCGCACTCTGATTCATAAGTAGAATAATAATAAGGTGTGTACGCCTCAAACTCTGCTGCGCATG
Organism: uncultured Planctomycetia bacterium; assembly: GCA_964383775.1. GTDB lineage: Bacteria > Omnitrophota > Gorgyraeia > JABMRJ01 > JABMRJ01 > CAYLIX01. Next base: position 3,170 of record CAYLIX010000091.1, on the reverse strand, counting down.
TGTCAACAAGCTTATAAGTAACGTTAACGCCTTTCTTCTTTCTCAATGTCCTGATGGATAATTCATTGGACCCGGTGAGATCCCCTATCTGCTTGTCACTAAATCCATACTGCTTTGCTTCCAGCAAAAGTGTATTGCTTATATTTTTCTTCGCCTTCTTTAATCTATATTCAAGCTCTATTATATCTGCAATATTCTCAACAAACCACGGGTCTATACCAGTAAGTTTTACGATCTTCTTTACAGTAAATCCTTTTTGCAGGGCATACTTTATATAGAATATACGGGATGCATTTGGTTCTCTCAGGCGCAGTCTTATCTTCTTATCCAAGACCTTTTTACTGTCGAGCTTATTATCGAGGCCATTGTGACCTATCTCAAGACCCCTAAGCCCCTTTTGGAGCGCCTCTTTAAAGGTCCTTCCTATGGCCATGGTCTCTCCAACCGATTTCATGGAGATACCTAATATATCTTTTGCCTCTGGAAACTTCTCAAACGTAAACCTTGGGATCTTTACTACACAGTAGTCTATCGTAGGCTCAAATGACGCAGGAGTCTCTTTTGTAATATCATTCTGGATCTCATCCAGCGTGTATCCTACAGCGAGTTTTGCTGCAAACTTTGCTATAGGAAAGCCGGTCGCCTTACTGGCAAGTGCGGAACTGCGTGAAACCCTTGGATTCATCTCTATTACTACCATCCTGCCGTCTTTTGGATCTACTGCAAACTGCACATTGGACCCACCAGTCTCTACGCCTATCTCCCTCATTATGGCAAGTGAGGCATTACGCATCTTCTGGTATTCGCGATCTGTCAAGGTCTGCGCTGGGGCTACGGTTATGGAATCCCCTGTATGTATACCCATGGGATCAAGATTCTCTATAGAACAGACTATGACTACATTGTCCAGCTTATCCCTCATTACCTCAAGCTCATACTCTTTCCATCCTAGGATAGACTCTTCTACAAGGACTTCACTTATCATACTATTCTTGAGGCCGAGATTAACTATAGCTTCAAACTCCTTCTCTGTACGGGCTATGCCGCCGCCAGTTCCTCCGAGTGTAAAACTCGGTCTTATAATAAGTGGCAACCCTATCTCTTTAAGGGCCTCTTTTGCCTCTTTCATATTATAGGCAAGCGCACTCTTTGGCAGGTCAAGTCCTATTCTCTGCATGGCCTTTTTAAAGTCTTCTCTATCCTCTGCCTTCTTTATGGCATTGTAATCTGCGCCTATCATCTTTACATCGTACTTATCGAGCATACCGAGCTCTTTTGCCCGCATAGCAGTATTTAGGCCTGTCTGGCCTCCGAGGGTTGGCAGGAGCGCGTCAGGTCGTTCTTTCTTAATGATCTTTTCCAGGACTTCAGTAGTTATAGGCTCAATATATGTGGCATCTGCTATCTTTGGATCAGTCATGATAGTGGCAGGATTGGAATTTACCAGGATTACTTCAAAGCCCTCTTCTTTTAATGCCTTACAGGCCTGAGTACCAGAGTAGTCAAATTCACATGCCTGGCTTATGACTATAGGGCCAGAGCCTATTATGAGGATCTTCTTTATATCAGTTCGTTTTGGCATCTTTTATCATCTCGATAAATCTATTAAATAGATACTCTGCATCATGCGGTCCAGGACATGCCTCTGGATGAAATTGCACTGAATATACGGGTAACTTCTTATGTCTCATGCCTTCGAGCGTAAGATCATTTAAATTCTTATGCGTAATCTCAATATCTTTCTTTGGTAATGATTTAATATCTACGCAAAAGCCATGATTTTGCGCTGTGATGGCGACTCTTTTTGTCTTTAAGTCTTTTACAGGGTGATTTCCTCCATGGTGACCAAACTTTAACTTATAGGTCTTACCATTTAATGCAAGGCCGAGTATCTGGTGGCCCAGGCATATCCCGAATATAGGGACTTTACCCAGCAGCTTCTTCACTGTCTTTACTACATAGGTAACTGCTGCAGGGTCACCGGGACCATTTGAGAGCATAATTCCGTCGGGCTTCATCTTTAGTATAGTCTCTGCAGATGTGGCTGCAGGCACGACCTTAAGTAGACACCCTGCACTGGATAATGCCCGCAATATATTGAACTTTACCCCGCAATCTATTACGACTACCTTATACCCCTTATTCCTGGAGCTATCCTTCCACGTATATCCACTCTTGCATGTGACCTCTTTTACAAGATCCCTGCCTACAAGCCCGGGTGATGCCTTTGCCTTCTTTATGAGGCTCTTATCATTAAAGTCCTTGGTAGATATGACTGCCTTCATGGCACCCTGAAGCCTTATGTGTCTGGTTATGGCACGCGTATCCACGCCTTCGATACCCATAATAGACTTTTCTTTGAGGTAATCTTCGAGTGCCATTATTGAGCGCCAATTACTCGGTATGCGGCTCTTCTCTTTAATGATAAAGGCCTCTAGAAAAGGCCTTCGCGACTCAATGTCTTCTAAGTTTACTCCGTAATTGCCTATCAGGGGGTAGGTCATGGTAACTATCTGACCTTTGTAGGAGGGGTCTGTGAGTATCTCTTGATAGCCTGTGAGGCTTGTATTAAAGACTACTTCGCCTGATCTTTCACCTGCTTTACCGAATGAAATACCTTCAAATATCCTGCCATCTTCAAACGCTATCTTTGCTATCTTCATTACATCCCTGTCAATGTGAATCCCGAGCACTCTCTTACAATTGTCATTCCGGTTTGCGAGCGAAGCGAGCAATACCGGAATCTTATTGAGATCCCTGCATTCGCAGGGATGAAATTCGCACTTATGACTTACGTCGCTATCGCTCCGTAAGTCATGTGCTCATTTCATTTAGGTTTCTTTAGATCTGACGCCAGTATAATGGCCTCTGCTACTTCACGCATGGTCTTACGCGCATTCATGGCATATTTCTGGATCTTAAGGTATGCCTCTTCTTCTGTTAAGGACTCTTCCTTCATCAGTATGCCTTTGGCGCGTTCTGTCTTTTTGCGATTTTCAAGCTCTTCAGAGATGACCTTGCTCTTTACCATAAGTTCTGTATTCTCTATAGCAACAACTGCTTTTCTTGGTCCTAATTGTCCTAATTGTACTGAACTACCGTCTTTAACCGATGAACCTTCCAGGGCAACTTTCTCACCATCAGGTTGTTGTGCGTATATCACAATATCT
>CAYLIX010000090.1:5248-5970 GCA_964383775.1 uncultured Planctomycetia bacterium | reverse complement strand
CCAGTGGAGAACTTCTGGACAATTGCGGCGCCAAAGGTATGAGCATAGGAAGCGCACAGGTCTCAAAGATTCACGCAAATTTTATCAACAACTTAGGCGGCGCTGCCTTTAAGGATGTTGTGGCCCTGATGGATAAAGAGGTGAGCCTGGTAAAGAAGAGATATGGCATATGTCTGGAACCAGAGATAAAGATCATAAAATAGGCAGGGTCGGTATATTGGCCGGCGGGCTCTCGAGTGAGAGGAATATATCACTCGCTTCAGGCAGGGCAGTATATGATGCCTTGACCTCCCGCGGTATAGATACAACGTTTATTGACATAGGCAGCCACATAGATGAGGATATACAAAGGTCAGGCAGTGATATATATTTTATAGCATTGCATGGAGGTATTGGAGAGGATGGCACCATACAAAAGATCCTCGAAGATCTGGGCACTCCTTTTACAGGTTCTGGATCCGCTGCCTCTAGATTGGCCATGGATAAGATAAGTTCCCGTAAGATATTTGAAGAGATGGGGCTTGATGTGCCGCGCTATAAGATCATAAAGAGAGGGGATCCCTTGAATATAGATGAGCTCAATCTACCGCTCGTTATCAAGCCTAGTGCGCAGGGTTCCAGTATTGGCCTGAGCCTTGTACTAAAGGATGATTCTCTAAAAGAGGCTGTAGATAATGCCTCTCTTTACGGAGACGAGATCATTGCAGAAGAGTTTATAAAGG
>CAYLIX010000090.1:0-5210 GCA_964383775.1 uncultured Planctomycetia bacterium | reverse complement strand
AGAGATCATACCAGATAAGCATCGTTACGACTATATTGCAAAGTACGAGAGTAAGGATACAAAGTATCTGGTGCCTGCTCCCATTGAAAAGCATATCTTGCATGAGGCGCAGGAAAAAGGCCTTGCTGCGCATAAGGCACTGGGATGCAGGTCATTCTCAAGAGTAGATATGATACTTGCAGATAATGGAAGGTTGTATATACTGGAGGTCAATACCATACCCGGCCTTACGTCAAGGAGCTTGCTGCCTAAGGCTGCTGAGTACGCCGGACTAAATTTTGATAATCTTTGCCTTAAAATACTGGAGGGTGCTAAATGAAAAAACAGAAGAACAATACCAAGACTACTAAAAAAGATAATGCTGCAAAGGAGAGGCCCCATCTGCTTATAAAGAGAATAGCCCTTGTACTATTCATGGTAGGCCTTATAGCGCTGGGTATAAGATCATATCATGTCATCTCCAATAGTGAGCTCTTTATTGTAAAAGAGGCGCGCCTGGCCTGGCAGAGAGAACCGCTCGACAGGTCACTCTATACAGATCTGGCATCACTTGGACAGGGTGAGAATATCTTTTCATATGATATATCGAGCGTGGCAGCAAAGATACTCGTCGAATATCCTCTATTCAAGGATCTGGAGATCGTCAAGGACTTTCCCGACAGGCTTACCCTGAAGATAGAGCCTAGAGTCGCTGTTGCCCAGGTAGGGGATAAGGACTTCTTTTTGGTAGATGATGAAGGTGTGATGCTGACAAATCCGAGTAATTCCATAAGAGAGAACCTTCCTATCATAGCGGGAGTGCCATGGAGGCTCTTCCGTAAAGTAGGACAGCCTGAAGGCTCACATAGAATCACAAGGGCACTGAATCTACTCAATGATCTTGAGGGTTCCGGTTTTTTAAAGGAGCACACACTCTCTAAGATCGACATATCCGATTATAGAAATGTCAGCTTTACTATAGAAGACGGCCTTGAAGTCAAGGTAGGCCATACAGATTTTCAAGGAAAGATCGCGCGTCTCGTAAATACACTGAATACCATGAACATAGACAAGGCGCGTGTCACGTACATAGACTTACGTTTTGATGACGCAGTCCTGGGGACGAGATAGATGAAGCAGTATATAACAGGCCTCGATATAGGGACATCAAAGATATGCGCAGCCATTGCAGAGCAAGGTGACGGTTCTGCAGTAAAGGTGCGCGGCATAGGCACATCACGCGCAAGAGGTATTAATAAGGGTTTTGTATCAAACCTGGAAAAATTGATAGACTCTATAACGAGCGCTGTAAGCGAAGCTGAAAAGAGCTCCGGACTTAAGGCCCATAAGGTCATCACTAATATAAGCGGTTCATCAGTGGATGGCTGCATGACAGAGGCGACCCTACCCATCTCAAGACGAGGCAGAGAGATCACAAAACACGATGTAAGAAAAGCGTGTGATATGTCAAGAGAGCTCTCAATGACACTTGAAAAGGATCTCCTTTACGGCATACCTCAGGAATTCAGCGTCGATGATCAGGATGGAGTGGAAGACCCGCTCGGTCTCTTTGGTACGAAGCTGAAGGTGAAGATGTATGCCATCGGCGCACTGGCAACGCACATACAGAATATCAAGAAAGCGGTTACATATGCAGGATACGATCTCATCAATGTCATCCCCACGTCAGTAGCTACTACAAAGGCCATGCTCACAAATGAAGACATGTCAAATGGCGCAATAGTCATAGATATGGGAGGAGGAGTCACAGAGCTTGCAATATATAATGGCGGTGCATTAAGATACTTTGACTCTGTCAATATAGGCGGCATGGACCTTACTGCACGCCTCTCAGCCAATCTAAAACTGCCATTTGCAAATGCAGAGAGTATAAAACAAAAATATGGCAGTATAGCAAAAGAGGATATGGAGAAGAACGAAAACAATATCTTTGATATTGACGGCAGACATGTCACTGTAAATAGCGACATAATGAATAATCATCTCCGCGAGAGATTCGATGAGTTATTCTATGTCTTATACGACAGATTAAAGTCTTCAAAGTGTCCCATGGATGCAATACCGAGCGTCATTATCACAGGTGGCAGCGCGTCTTTGAGCGGTATGCTTGAGATGTATGAAGTGCTATTCGGTATCCCTGTGAGAATGGGCAGGATCAGCAATGTCAAATGCAATCCCCAGGACCTTGCAAATCCAGCGCATACTGCAGCCATAAGCCTGGCAAAATATGCGCTCGAAAGCCATCCATTACCAGCGCGCAGATATCCCAAAGGTAAATCTATGCTCGTGGATACATTCCTGCGCCTCCGCGAACTCCTCAACGAATACTTCTAGACATATATGGCGGCCTACCGGCGGGCTGTCCTCCAGCGAGTTTTGCTGCTCGCTGCACTTGGTATGTCATGATATGACATTCAAGTGCTACGCTCGCAACGCAAAACTTTTCGCTTCCGGACAGTCCCGCCGGTTGCCGCCCGACAATACACGTAAAATCGTTCTGATAGATAGTTTCACAGTCGCTCCGTCAAACCTCCACTGCCTTGTAGACATAACAGACCCGCCGGTCGCCGCCCGCAAACATTGCCAACGTATTGCTTGAAGCATCTTCATTGTCCATGAATCTTGAAGCGTATTCACCCATGGATTTTGAAGCGTCTTCATTTTTACTTTCCTCGTTGGAAGACGCTTCAGAAGTTACGTAACCACCATAGCAATGTTTGCGGGTCCTGTCGCCGAACAGACCCGACAGTTGCTACCCGAAAGACCCCCCCCAACCAAAAGGGGACAGTTCTTCATAAGATTTTGGTGTAATAAGAACTGTCCCCATATGAGCGCTATGAAATGAGAACATTTCAGGAGTTGCTTGACATATCCCTATAATATGATACAATATAATTACCATACATAGAAGGCTAATGGGGTAAATAGCCGAGTTTTCATATAACAGGGGTTATATGGGGCTCGGTTTTTGTTATTTAAGGCTAAAACGGAAATCGACTATGCATAACATGTTTAGACATAAATGGTTAGGAACAAGTGTAACGTCCCCTCTTATAAGGGCTGTATCATGCCTACTCATATTATGTTTTCTAGCTAATCCTGTGTATGGCAGTGATGATTTACTAAGAGGTGTCAGGGCAGCAGCCTGCGGCACACGTACCACTGTAGAGCAAACAGTTAAACCTGCACAACGTACATATAGATTGGCCACTGAAGAAGAAAAGAGAGCAGTTTATGGCCAGGTACATGAGCAAACTGGCGTAAACAGGGTTGCATATTATAAGCGTTTTATGGATGGAGTCAATAGCCGTTCACACAGAAGGTTGCTGCACTTTTATGAATTGGATGACGCAGAGTTAGATAGATACAAGAGAGAGTTTTTACGTAATATTGATATCTTTTTTCAAGATGGGTTATTGGTAGATGAAGAGGGAGTGTACTGGATAGCGAGAAGGGGTAGTAGAAACAGGAGGAATGAGCTTTTGGCATGCCTGCTTGCACAGGGCCGCGCAAATATGGCCGAGATAAGAACATTATCCAAAAGCGAAGTTGAAGGCATAGAAAAATTTCATAAAAGGCCAGAGAGTTATTATTTAACGCGTGTTGTAACCGAAGATAATACTCAGACTCAGGCCCTACCAGATAAGACTCCAGATAAGGCTTATACTTCAATCTTTGTATCAAATATCCTCATGCGCAAGCGTGACCCGCATATACAAAACTTGGTTTATGCTGGCAATGTGCCTGTCTCTGTTGACAACCAGTTACTATTCGATTTAGGTGAAGGCTATTTTTTGCACGACACTTTTAGTGATTTCTTGATCGGTTTTTTAAATCACGCAATTTTAGAGAGGGTACGTCGATTAGACGCTTTAGCGCGTGAGGAAAGATCATACTTCATGGAGCAAGCGGAAATGTTATTTTTGGAAATATTTAGTAGAATTAGAGGGCTCACAGCACATAATCTTTCCGATGTTTCCGATTTTATAAAAGGCTACGGCTTTGGTTACGGTTTTATGGCAGCAGAAATGCTGGATAGGGATAAGATAGTCGAATCAATAAAGGAATTCAAGGCAATAGATAACATTGGAGAGCTTGTTGCAGAGGCAGGATATGAAGGGGAGGAAGCACGCGAAGTCACAGAGTTTATTACGCAATGTCAAAGTACACTTGGATATGATGTGAACAAAGTATTAAGGGCCATGACTGGTATAGATCTCCAGCTTCATGAATTAGACGAACCCGCTGGCAATGTAGAGTCTGGGCATGTGACAGTGGAGTGGATGGCGAGGCAGCTTTACCGCGCTGCAAGCCGTGGAGAAGACTACTTGGAGCGTATTCTTGAAGATGAAGAGTACGGCCTTCCTAAGTGGCTTGCGGATTATGACGGGCAAGAGAGAGAGGTTCGGGATTCTCTTGTAAGGAGGCTGGCATATTGCGCGTATACAGATAGAAGCAATGCCGTCTTTTACGAAGCTGTAGGCAGGAAATTGAACGCAAGATCTTTTTATGAGCATTACAGTCCGAGAGGAAACTCTTTACGAGAATGCTTTCTGGATTTATGTAAAAACGAATTTTCTGCAGGACTGATAAGCGCAAAGAGAAGTCTGGGGCCAGAGCAGACGAAAGACGATCTTAATTTACTCGAAGATCTGGGGATTATTACGCACATCGGATATGATGCGCTTGAAGAAGAAACGTACAGGATTGATATTTACGCGCACCCGGCGCTTTCGTATCCAGACGAAGCGCTGAATATGGTTTTGAAAGTATTATCGAACAGAACACCGAGCCATTATATAAGCCGCGGGGAGAGGCAGCGGATGAAGGAAGAGATTGAGGCGCTCCTTCATAGGGCAGAAGAGAGAAGGCTCGCTGACGGTGTGTCAGAATGGCATAGTATGAATATTGAAAACATAGGGGGAGTTCCGGCTAATTCTATTAAATCACTACTTTATCCTGCCTGCGGCAAAAATGCATTTGCTGTTGTAGAAATGCTAAAGAGGTTTCCATTGCTTGAGAGAATACAGCTTGTTGACAATTTTCACCATACTAACGATTATAAAAGAGAGACTATTTTTGCATCATTTATAGATTGCTTTTGTATGCATGGATTTAAAACAGTAAGCATAGACAGAGAAGAAGCTCTTTTTAGACATGTCGAGACCGGCAGGGAAGTGAGAGTAAATCTATTGGAAGCAGACTATCTC
>CAYLIX010000089.1:230-5974 GCA_964383775.1 uncultured Planctomycetia bacterium | reverse complement strand
TAAGGCCTTCATGGGCTTCATAAGAGAAAGGAGCGCTATCAATAGAGCTGTAAACGCCCCAAAAGAGAAGGTCCCGCTTAAGAGCTCTTCCCTGCCAAACCACATGAGGAGTGCTACGCACATCACGCCCACATACTCTGTTATGGGCCGTACAAGGAGCATCCTCTTTATTGACTTCATGGTAATCTTATAAAAATTGCTGCTCTGGTTAAAGAATCTATTCCTCTCATACCCTTCCATGCGAAAGGCCTTCACTATCCTCATGCCGGATATCGTCTCGTAAAGTATAGAATTTATATCACCCATCTTCTCCTGCATCTTGTGGGCTATCTTCTTCAGGCGCTTCCCAATGACCTTTACCGGATATATTACCGTCGGTAAAAGCATCACGCTTATTATAAGCCATCTCCATGATATACCGAAGTATACCTTGATGCCTATGATAAGCCCCAGATGTACAAGGAGCGTAACTGGCTGTGTTACGAGGTCTATGAGCCCCTGGGTAAGGGAATTTTTTAATACCGTTACATCATAAGTAATCTTGGATACCAGCTTCCCCGTAGAGCTCTTTGAGTAAAAATCGAGGGATAGCGTAAGCATCTTACTGAAGAGTCGGTCGCGGATATTCTTCATTACCCGCTCGCTTAGCATATTCATAAGGTAGGAATGAAGGAATTCGAATATTACCTTAAAGAAGAAGGCCGCCAAAAAGACTACTATCAGGATATTAATCAGTCTAATAGGCGGCATGGTATTGATCTCTGCTACCGCTGTCTTTATAAAGCCGGGTATATATATGTTATTGGATAATACTATATCTTTATTAGCTATTATTCTATCTATAGGTGGTATAAGCGCGCTCAAAGATGCGCCCTGGAGCAGTTGCGCCAATATGGCAAAGGCCACCCCCAGCACCAGTAACCAAATGTGCGGCTTTATAAAACCTGTTAACCTTTTATACTCGTTCATTTCATCCTCATTTTAGCGCTATATTATAGCACGGGAGAGGACCTCTGTCGAGCATCTTTTTAGCTTGAATAAGCTGCACAATAATGCTATTATACTAGGGCAATTAGGGGTAATATATGGATAAACTAAACGTAGGTGTAATAGGTGTAGGGTTCTTAGGCTCACTTCACGCAAGGGTGTATCACCAGTTGTCAGATGTTACCCTGGTAGGGGTCTGCGATTGCTATAAAAAGCGTGCAAAAGAGATCTCCAAGAAGCACCATACTGACTATTACCTCAATTATAAGGACCTCCTGGGTAAGGTACAGGCTGTATCTATAGCTGTACCCACATATCTCCATTATGAAATAGCAAAAGAGTTCTTAAACGCTGGAGTACACGTACTCATAGAGAAGCCTATTACAAAAACCCTTAAAGAGGCTGATGAGCTCGTAAGCATAGCTAGGAAGAACAATCTCATACTCCAGGTCGGCCATATAGAGCGGTTCAATTCTGCTATACAGGCGGTTGAGGGGCTGTTAAAAGAGCCTCGTTTTATAGAGTGTCACAGGATGGGGCCATTTGTACAGCGGGTAAGCGACGTGGGTGTTGTGCTGGACCTCATGATCCATGATATAGACATAGTGCTCGGGCTCGTCAAGAGCGATGTAAAGTCTATAGATGCTGTGGGCGTCAAGATAGTGTCTGACCATGAAGATATCGCTAATGTCAGGCTCACTTTTGATAACGGCACTATATCAGACCTCATAGCAAGCCGCGTCACCAAGAAGAAGCGCAGAACCATCTCCATATTCCAGAAAGACAGCTTCATCTCCCTAAACTATGCGGAACAATCTGCAACCATCCACAAGAAGAAGGGCTCAAAGATAAAGAAGAAGAAGCTCAAGATCAAGAAAGAAGAGCCCATTAAACAAGAGCTCGAATCCTTCGTAGACTGCGTAGTCAACTCAAGAAAACCTATCGTCTCCGGTGAAGAGGGCAGGCGTGCACTATCCGTTGCCCTTGAAATAGGCAAAAAGATCCGAGAGACGACCGAAAGATAATGCCCAAAAAGATATTGATAATAGCTGGTGAGGCCTCTGGAGACCTTTACGGTGGAGAGCTTGTATCTGCCATAAAAAAGAGATTACCTGATGCGGAGTTTTCAGGTGTAGGATCAAGCCGCATGAAGGCTGCCGGGGTCAGGATCCTGCACTCTATAGACGACATAGCAATAGTGGGTGTTATCGAGATATTGACGAAGCTTCGGATAATAAAGAGGCTATTTTCTGATCTGACAAAAAAGATCTCAGAAGAGGGTTTTGACCTTGCGATCCTTGTAAACTATCCCGGGTTTAACCTGCGCCTTGCCAGGATACTCAAGAGACACGGTGTCAGGGTAGTATTCTATTCCAGTCCTCAGGTCTGGGCATGGGGCCAGTGGCGAATAAAGACGATAAAGCGATTCGTCGACAAGATGATAGTATTTTTTAAATTTGAAGAAGAGCTCTATAAGAAGAATGATGTCAATGCAGAGTATGTAGGCCACCCCATGGTAGATGAGATAAGGCCAAAGAATGATTTAAATATTAACGAGGGTAATAAAAAGATAATAAGCCTTGTGCCTGGTTCGCGCAAGAATGAGATAAAGACGCTCTTTAATATATCACTCGATGCAGCAAAGATATTATATGAAGAAGATAAGAATAGACTCTTTTTAGTAACAAAACATTCTGATATACCGCTTGAGACTTATAAGGCTTATACAGATCATTATAATATCCCTGTAAGAATAGTTGAGGATAGGCTCCATGACTGCCTCAGGGCCTCTGATGTCTCCATAGTGGTATCCGGAAGCGTCACTCTTGAGGCGGCAATACTAAATGCACCCATGGTAATCATCTACCGCGTTGCATTCATATCAGAGATGCTCTTTAGATTATTTGCAAAGATAAAACATATAGGGCTTGTAAATATCGTCGCTGGTAAACGCATAATACCTGAATTTATACAGGGTGACTGTACGCCTAAGAAGATAGCACAAGGCGTGTCAGAGATACTGCGGAATAAAGAGACTTATACAAGAATGAAACAAGACCTAGGCTCTACTGCCCGCCTCCTAGGCTCATCCGGCGCAAGTTCCCGCGCCGCAGAGATCATCACAAAAGAATTATAGTCTATCGCTGCTATATTGCGATTACAGAGATGTTTGCTGAATTGGACTTGCGGATAAGTTCGTCTCGATTCAGGACAAGCATCTTACCTGCCTCTATTGCCAGGACAGACGCCTTTGCAGCTATGAGAGAATCGATCGTTTCACATCCTATGGTGGGTATGTCGAATTTCATGTCTTGTTTGGGACGGGCCATCTTTACTACTACTGTGCCCTCTCCCCCTATTTCACCAGCACGCCTTATGGCCTTGTCAGTACCCTCTATGGCCTCTACTGCTACGATGAGTTTATTCTTTACTATGACGGTCTGGCCTATATCGAGTCCTGCCATCCTCTTTGCTGCCTTCTGTCCGAATTTTATATCTTCCCACTCTTCTTTTGTCGGCGGGCGCTTGGTTAAGAGACCCTTTTTAGGAATGAGCGGAGTAATGTAAGGTGTGGGATCCATGATACGTGCACCTTCGCGTCTCAGGCGCAAGTCTATGGCTTTTAGAATAGTGTAATCTCTACTGTCCACTGTAGAGCGTAGTACTTCCTGTGCGCCTTCATTCAAAGTAACCTTCTTATTGAATACCAATGCCTTTGGGATATTGCCGATGAGTACGACGTGACTAATTCTTTCCTGTTTTATAATCTCCAGGGCCCTCTTTGCTTCGTCTGATTTGCCCCAGTAGATCTTATCTACACTATTTTCCAAATCTGGCGAGGTAAGGTCTTCTATGGCTATACCTATGATATATTCACCTTTGCTCTTAGCGCATTTGGCAAATATTAGGGGGAGTTGACCCGAGCCGGCAAGTACTGCGATGCGTTTACCCATATTTATTTCATGTCTGTTATAGCGAATATGAGCTCTGCTTCAGCTGCCAATTGCCCATCGACCTTTACCTCTGCCTTTACCTTGCTCAGCTTAGGCTTTGACTTAATGATCGTTATCTCGATGACCAGCTGGTCTCCGGGTACTACAGGCTTTCTGAAACGGGCATTGTCTATGCCGAGAAAGAATGGTATAAATCCCTGCTTGTTCATGGTCGAGAGTATATGTACTCCCGCGGTCTGGGCCATGGCCTCTATGATGAGCACCCCCGGCATAACAGGGTGGCCTGGAAAGTGGCCCTGGAAAAAGGGCTCATTAATGGTGACATTCTTTATGCCTACGACCTTTTCACCTTCCTGGGATATGATCTTATCTACCAGTAGAAATGGGTACCTATGCGGTAAGATCTTCTGTATGGTCTCTATATCTATCATTAGGAAATTTCCTCTCTATACAGTATTTGTAAGTACTTTTTGACTCTCTTCGTATAACCTCTTTACGAATATACTATTGAGCTTATGCCCGCTCTTTTTAGCTATTATGCGCCCTTTTATATGGCAGCCCAATACATAAAGGTCGCCCATAAGGTCCAGGACCTTATGCCTGGCGGGTTCATCGGGAAAGCGGAATCTGTTATTTATGGGCCCATCATTGCCTATTACAAGCGTGTTACTAAAATCTGCGCCTTTGCCCAAACCTGCCTTAAGGAGAAGCATAGCGTCTCTCTCCATACAGAATGTCCTGGAAGGGGCAATATTCTCCTCAAAAAGATCGGAAGATTTTGTTGTGCCATCCAGTTTCACATCACACCATTGCTTCTTTAAAAATGGGTGATCATAATCCAGGAAGTATTCCATGTGAAAATTGTCATCGGGGATCATCTGGATGGAGCTATTCTGGTTGCTGCATATGATCGGCTTCTCTATCTCTAAAAAATGCTTGGGTGCGTCCTGCTCTATGATACCTGCCTCTTTGATCACCCTTGCATACTCTTTGGCACTGCCGTCAAGCCCCGGGAGCTCGGCATTGTCTATGCTGATAAATAGATTATCCACATAGAAGCCGCTCAACGCTGCAAGCAGATGCTCCACTGTATGGACCTCTGCCTTACCTGATCGCAGGACTGTCCTCTGCAGCACTTTATTTGACTGGTTTACGCTCGATGGGTGCACCTTTACAGTCGGCGCTCCGGCTAGGTCAGTCCTCACGAAGACTATGCCGCTATCCGGCGGCGCAGGGTCCAGTTTCAGCTTAACCACACCACCGGTCTGGATGCCTATGCCCCTTATAGTAGCCTGAGTCCTTATGGTCCTCTGCTTAGCCATTATCTCTTTCTGTTGAGTAGCTTTATAATATCCTGCGTTATATCGTGGCCCTTATCAACATAGACGAAGACCCTGTCATCATATATTGCATCATAATTATTGTCTTCGCCGTATGTTCGTATGGCGTCATCTATCTCTTTAAATATCTCTTTTGCAGCGTCATTTCTCTCTCTCTGCAGCGCCGTCTTTGTATCCCTGTCAAAATCCTGCAGTTTCCTGATCTTTTCATTGAGCTCATCCTGTCTCTTCTCTCTCGCTTCCTTGGATAATAGCGCTACTTCGTCCTTAAGCTTATTTATATCCTCTACAAGTTTTTCCCGTTCTGTATTCTTCTTCTTACCCTTCTTCATGAGCTCTTCGTCAGCATTCTTCGTCTTTTCGTATTCATCAAATACCTTTGCTGCGCTTACGTAGCCAACCTTGCTCATCTCGCCTGCAAAGGAAGGTGCTGCAACCAGCATTAAGATAGAAAGAATAACAA
>CAYLIX010000089.1:0-220 GCA_964383775.1 uncultured Planctomycetia bacterium | reverse complement strand
TCATGTAGTATCTCTCCCGGTTTAACCCCAGTTTAAAACCCGTGGCTCATGGAGAAGTAGAACCTGCCCTTCTGTTCTTGTCCCTCTTCTTTCTTTAAGGGATAGCCCCAGTCGAGCTTTAACGGGCCTATAGGCGTCTTTACCCTGACACCTACACCGGTTCCGTACCGGTACCCGCCCTGTCCTATATCTTCCATGTCATTCCAGACGTTTCCTATAT
>CAYLIX010000088.1:0-6019 GCA_964383775.1 uncultured Planctomycetia bacterium | reverse complement strand
AAATCACATGGTGAAGCGCCCCGTAGACGCATGCCAAGATGGCTTACTATAGCACTCTTAGCCCCTATAATGCCAGTTGCTGCGTCTCTAACCCCAGGTGGTAAGAGAAATGCTAGAAGAGAAACCCCAACACAAGAATCAGCAGAGTGGTGGAGACTCATTGAGGAGCAGAGTCTACCATCTGTGCATGAAGCTGTAAGGCGAATGGTTGCTATGAGTATTGTATCAGATAGCGGAAGGATCGATCTTGACGTTCTTGATGTAGAGAATGGTCAAAGGCTTTTGGAGAAAATAGACCCTTATTTGCCGCAGTTAAGAAGAGATGTTACAGATGATCTATTAGAAGATGGGGCTATTACAAAGATCAAAGACAGAGATGCGTCACCGCACGCAAAATTTAAGCTTAGAGAGACTGAAGTAGGCAGGAAGACCAAGAGAGAGATAGAGAAGCGTTATGAAGTTGCAGAGACCCTCTTATCAGCTGAAAAGATTGGTCCGAGACTATTGATAGCCAATTATCTCAAGAGCAGGATGTTTAAATCCTCACCCTTTGATATAGAAAACCATACAGTTTTAGGCCATATACCTATAATCGGCATCATAGATGCAATATTAGAGTATAATATTATACTTCAAATAGAAGGAAATGGTGGGTCCCTGAAACTCGGTGAACTCGAGGAGGCAGTTAAGAGGGTAAGAGAGAGATTTGGAACTGTCTGGCTTGAAAAAGAAGGTATCTTTGATACAAATGTCATACATGACAGAATACGTAAGGCAGTTGCTCGCTTGCTCGATGAGAATAATAGTGATAGTGAAGCAGTCATTGAGAAGATCGTAGCAGGAGGGCACAATATCTTTACCCTTATAGATGCAGAAGAGTTTGGCGACACTGAAAAATTATCCGCATCTATCAATAGAGCCCTAGAGAAGGTAGGAACGACCCGGCCATTGGATGAGAGAGAGCCATTAGATATTGTAGAGTATGTATTTGGCCAATGGCAGAATACGGCAAAACAAGAAGAAGAGCTACTGACAATAAGACATGCGTTAGATGAGATAGATCGATTATCTGCTCAAGGAAAGTGGGATGCCGCTGATCGTAATTATAAAGACCTTATAACTACATTGGATGAAGTTCAATTTTTAGACGGACGCTCAGAGGCACTTATCAGTGGGTTAAAATCAACAGCTCATGCAAGGCAAGCTCTTTTAGTTGAAGCAGATGGCAGGAGTACTAGCGATACACAACAAGCAGCAGCTAGAAACTATTCACAATTTACATCTCAAATTCCCGCCCTTGACAGAGAGATAAGACATATTACAAGAAGGCGAGAGATTATAGAAAAGGCCTTTGACCAGATAAAAGGGCATTATCCTAAGATAGTACGTTCAGTAAAATCACAAAGAGTAAATAAACCTGCGGAGGGTAGCGACTCACCTAAAGGCATGGGATTAGGTAAGAGGAGACAGTTGTCCCACGGTTTTTCAGGGATTGGAGTACCATTAATATCATTTGCAGGATTTGTTGCCTTTGCACTGCTGCCTGTTCTAGCTAGAATAGAATGGGGTGGGGTATATCCGCTTGCAATGAAATTCTTAGTATTTTGCGCAGCAGCGATTAGTCTTTCCGCTATTGCCTTCTACGGACAGTCTAGCGGATTGAGCAATCTTACGGAAACCTTGGGCAGGTTCTTTAAAGGCTGGCGTATGCAAATGAATATCCCTGGCTGGATATCATCACTCTCTTACACTACAGAAGGATTGTTAAGGGATAACAAATTTGATAAGAGAGTAGAGAGGCTTACAAAGAGTGCCATAGTATCGGCCTTGAAACCACACACAATAGAAGGCTCGAATAGGCAGATATATAGCCTTGCTGCAGGAGATGTAGGGGAGCTTCTGGACTATCCAGTGGCATCTCATGATATCGCTGCAGGGATTAATGCCCTCATCAGAGAGAGATTACTTGTCTCTGTATCGCTACGAGAACTTGTACCCGTCTATATAGCGACCGATAATACAGCAGACTATTTGAATGATACGAGGAGGCTTGAAAGACTCGAAAAGGCTGTAGAATATGCTGCAAGGTTTGCGACATCCGACATAAGCGGTCTTGATAGTGAAGATAGGATGAAAGTAATCTCTGCCAGGAGGGTTGCGCTTCGCCACGTCATACTCGAGACCATGGTTAATAGCGATGGTGGTAGATTTAGAATAGATGAGGTAGAGGCAGCAGCAGAAACAGAGCTTCCAGGGTTGGGTATACTCGACGATAGCGAAAGGCTAAGAGAAGAGATATTGAATCAGGTAAGAAACCTTGCAAGCTGGAGATATACCCCGACGCCAGAAGATGGTGATGAGGATCAAAAAGCTGCAGTACCTTATAGAAAGCGAGCTTTTGTAATAAAGACTGCATATGACATTGATCCAGAGGTGACGGGTAAGCGCCTCTTTATAGTGGATGAGATATCTATCAAACATGCTAAGGAGAGGGGAAGGATACTTCCCCAGGAGAGGCTCCAAGAGGAATGCTCTTCCATGCTCGAGGCCCTAGCAGAGAAGGTTGCCCAGAAGAGCGCTAGAGAGGGTTCCCCACTTCTTGATAAGGGTAGACCTATAATATGGCTCTTTGGTAAGAGTGATACTGAAGTAGAATTTGGTATACCATCTTCACAGGTAATCCGCGGAGAAACTGAAGAAGGCAGAAGAGCAGACCTATTAGCCGTTCCTTGGGAAGAGAGGACAGAGGTTTCTCCTAAGGTAGAAGATATAGATGTACTTATAGATAGAAAGACACGGGAACTAAGAGGAATAAGTTCTGAATTGATGTTTCAGAGGAGAGTGTTTAAAAAGGCTGCTGCTACCCTGGATATTAAGATCGAAGTTAGAGACGAATATAGAAAACTCTTGAGGCAGTTAACCGATAAGAATATCCATGAAGAGGGAGAGAACTTGCTCAACTCAGAGCTTCAAAAGGCAAAGCGAGCAGAGGAAGAGATGGAGGCAGGTGACGGTGAGTGGAATACAGGCGCGCAGAGTGGACGCGATACTGTAAGGATAAATCCCGCAGTACAGAGATTTTTAGATCTATTAAAGAAGAAGAACCATTCTATTCCGGATAACCTAAGGAGTCTCGAAGTCGACATTGTAGAGCGGGAAAAGGCGAATGATGAACGCAGGGTGAAGATAAGGGCCTTGGATAAAGAGGTAAGAGAGATTAGAGAGATCCTCTTAAGGGCCTGGCAGCTTAAAGAAGACTTAGAGAAGAGAATGGCAGAATCTGAAATGCCAGCTGCGCGAACTACACTCAGACTTGTAGGGGATACTGGAGCAAAAGCAACTGGAGAGAGAGATGGGATCGAGACTACAGAAAGTCCCATGCCACTCGCAGCTTCCGGCGGATTAATACCGTTTGTGACGAATTGGCTGAAGCCTAAATATATGGAGATAGGCCTGCCCGATTGGTCGAGGATAGTCTTGGGTCAGCCATTATTGGAATCAGCAGCATTTGCAGTACTGGTAAAATATCTTGCTGCACCTGCAATAGAGTGGTTCGATACATCTGCACACATGAATTATATTGGATGCGGGTATTTAGCCATATCTTTGATATTTTCTTTGGCGCACCTCTTTGGCAGATGGGCCTCAGCAAGAGAGAGGCTAAGGTTTGCATTCTTCTGGGCTCCACTCATATGCACAATCGCACTCTTTACTGGCACGGCTGTATACGCTTATGAATTGACACCCAATATGAATTATTGGCAGACATTATCTGTAGCACATTTTATTGTGCATGTCATAATTAATATAATTGCAAATATAAAGGATATACGCTCAGATATCATGATGTCAGGCCATGCAAGATATAGAGAAAGGCCTAGATTACCTGATAAAGGTACAGAGGATAGCGAGGCTTCTCCAGCTTGGTATCAGTCAGATAATATGATGATGGCCTTCTTCACAATTGCTTTAACTGTAGGTCTTATTCACAGCATAAAAGAGAACCCATTCTTAATCCTTGTTCCTCTATATTTTACCCTGGTGATATTTACCCTTGCTCTGGTACCTATCTTAACTCCTATAAAGCAGGCGTTTATACAATCAATAAGATGGAAGATGAGTTCTATAAAGGCATTATTGAATACTATTACCATTAGACTCTCACGAGAAAATCTTACACTGGCTCGTGTCCTTAAGTACTTTGCAACGCTTGTAATACCTATTCTGCTATTGGGTATTATCTGTTACTTTGTGCCTGAGACGAAAGAGATCTTTATATCTGCATACTCTAAGATAAAACTAGCCGGTTTATTGACAGGCCTTATCGCCCTCCTAGCAGCTGCGTGGATACAGGCGGATGAACTCAAAGAAGATGAGAAAACAAGCCATGAAAAAAGATTAGATATTCTACTTGGCATAGAAAAGAATAAGGGCCTGACTCGACGAATATTAGTAGAATATACAGAGTTTAGATTTCCATCTGTTTCAATAGAGGTTATTGAGCTGGAAGGGCTGGATCATAGAGCTTTTATGCAGAAAAGAGTAGAGGAGAGTGGTGCCAGGATAGGTGTAATCCTTGATGCAGGTTTAATAGGCTTAGATGTTGTAGCCAAAGAGATGTTACCTATTGTAAGGTCCATAGAATTGCAAAGAGATGCAGATGATTTTGAGGCAATATCAGGCGTATCATATGAAGTTGCGCATGCTGTAAAGGCCATAAAGAATGGCGAAGATGATATGGAGGCACTCAAGATACTGGGCCAAATTACAGATAGCAAAAAGAGGGCCCTCATAGAATTACTCCTCGATCTATTTTCACCGGTTCATGCACTCGATATCGATACTGTCATGACCCAGCTGCGTGCAGATTTCCAAGAGGCTGGAACAAGTAATGCCACAATTACTACCTCTAACATATTAAAAGAGAGGCCTGAGATATTAAAGGGGCTTTCAAGAGAGCTCTCAAGTAAAGATAGAAATATACTAGTAGTAACAGAACCAGAGATCCGCTTACCAAGGGATAAGGAAGAATATGTTAAGGCGTTAAGAGATAGCCTCATACAATCCACAGGTATAGATATAAATAATATCTTTGACCTGGATAATATAGTGACATTCAGAGAACTGGAGAGAGATATATTTAAGAAGAAGATTACCAGGGATAATGCTACTCTTGCTGCAGAGGCCCTTGCAGAGAGTGTAATAGGCGACTATGGGACGATAATATATGTAGGGGGCGAGGCATATTTTACAGAAGAGCTTCGCATAGCAAGTATAATAAAGGGCGTATTTGAAGGCGATGAACCTTCTATAAGAGAGGCGCTCAATATACTGGGTAGAGATACAGACCAGATAACGCCAGAGCTATTGAGGAAGGGCGTTATAGATTTAAGAGGCACCACAGAGCTCCAAAGAGACAGGGATAGCGAAGAGGCCTTAAGGGGCGCGGTCTAATCTCCATTATATATTGACTTAATAAAAGAATTATGATATATTTACTATAATATTAGTACAATATAGCCTCATAAATCTTTAATGGAGGGGATGTGAAGCGGGGAATATTATATAGTTTCTTTTTTCTTTTTATTATATTAACATTTTTCGGATGCGGCAAGTCTGAGATAGATAAGACTGGGATAACAGTATGGCACTGGATGACAGATAGGGAAGAGGCCTTTTTAGAATTGGCCAATAGATATGAAGAAGAGACCGGAAATACGGTCTCTTTTGAATTATATGCGCCTTCTGAAGCATATGCCCAGAAGGTGAGGGCATCTGCACAGACAAAGACCCTACCAGATATATATGGATTACTGGCTGAGAAGAGAGACTTTGCTGCCTTTGTAAAGGCGGGCCACATAGCAAATCTCAATAATGAGATGGCAGCCAATAACAACAAGTGGAGAGATAGCCTCTTTGAAAAGGCATTAGAGGTAAGCATGTTTCTTCCAGGGAACCAGTGGAAGGCAGAGCCTGGTATCTATGGTGTTCCTATAGATGTAATGAATATACAGATGCT
>CAYLIX010000087.1:0-6148 GCA_964383775.1 uncultured Planctomycetia bacterium | reverse complement strand
CAGCATGCGTGGCGCAGAAAAGGACGTTATACTCGGACCTAAATGGGTATACGATAGTATAGATGAAAGCTTCGATAAAACCGGGCGCAGCATGATGAAGCAATTTCTCATGCAATATCGTGGAAAGTTTTCCATAGTATACGATTCAGGAGATTGTGAGATCGATGAAGATTCAAATGATATACCATTAATCGGAGATTCAGGTTTAGCGCAGGACGAGGAGGGCCGTTATGATACCTCAGGTGGATTCACCATAGGCGTATGCTTGGATGATGAGCATATGAGGATAGTAACGAAGATAAAGAATGGTGAAGACTATGGCCCTACAAGAGAGATATCATGGAATCCAATGGATTTTACCAACCCAGAAGAGTTTATTGAAAAGATTATAGAGCAGATAGAGAACACAGAATTACCTTATAATGAGATAATCAGCGTAGGAATAAGCTGGCCCTCTCCCATAGCCAATAATCGCATCATAAGCAGGGCAGGTAAGATGATGGCAGGAATAAGGAATGCTACAGATGAAGACTTCTCTTATTATATTGGTGATATGGCCCAGAGATTATCCGATAGGCTCGATGAGACACCAGTATTCATACTGAATGATGGAGATGCAATTGCATATGAGGAAGCCAAGGAAGAGGAGGAGTATAGAGAAGAGACCCTATTTATGGGTTTAGGTGAAAGTGTATCTGCATCATATGTGGGTAGAGACGGAGATATTGCAGATATAATGGGTGAGCTGGGTAATGTGGTAGTCGATATGGACATAGATGCGCCCAGGCATAGCTTTACCAATATGCCGGGTACATTACAACAGTACTTATCAGAGAATGGTATGATTAGACTCGGTTATGAGCATATCATGGGAGAGTTGCTACCGGCTGAAGTGGAACATGCTTTGGGTTGGGCATTCCACGATGCAGTGATGGAGAAGGAGAAGGAGAAGGAGGTGTCCGACCCAACGGCCAAGACATTGTCTGAAATACCTTTTACAGCAGAAGAATTATTTTTAAGGAGTGGTCGCACCCTTAGCTTTGGGATAAGAGAAGTGCGTAATAGGATAGCTAAAAATACAGCCAGCGCGCTTGTGGAGGAGATCAAAAAGTTTAAGAAACGCTATCCAAATTTGAAGACCATAGTGTTACCCCTTGAAGTGCAGGCAGTAGACGAAAAGGGCAATGTGAGTGAAGCGGGGGCCTTTAAGAAGAATGCCATTCAGAGTATAGCGCGCCTTGCTGAAGAGATAGCCCATTCTACCATAGATACAGATATCAGGATACTATTGGCTGATGAGCTGACTACTCAGATGATAAATGATCAATGGGTACATAACGAAGAGATGGGTACAGATGATCCTAATATAGATACCATAATAGATACTATGGCAGCATACCTTGCAGAGACGATTGCAGAGCTCTCTACATACCTTAAGATAAAACATGTCGTAATACATGGAGATATTATCCATAGAAATCTTGCTAAATGCTTAACTGATAAAGTACATGATCTACTCACTGATGAATATGATATACTTCCTGGAGTCTCCACAATTGATCAACCTCGTGATATCAGAAGATTCCTGGATGCTAAAGGTGCTGCACAATTTGCTCTGGATAGGGTAATTGCAAATAGAAGGACTCCGCCTGCCAGAGAAGATGCGCTTAGCCGCATAGGACAAGCCATAGTATATCCAGTCCATAAGAAGCTCGGGATTAGCCGCTTACCGTACTTTTATATTATTGCGCCTCTATTAGAGGAGCTATTCAAAGTAGGTCTGCCATTAGGCATACTTGCAATGCTCAATAGGCTCAACGCAGATATGCCTGTATTGAATATAGCAATATTTACAATATTACTTATAGTCTTTGGCACCATATTTATACTATCCCACATAATGAATGAAAGGAGCCCTCCAGACAATATAAAGGGCGTAAAAGATAGAACGAGATTCTATCTCAGTGAGATAGACTCCATCTCTAAGGAAGAGAGCAGGCTTATATTTACTGCGCCGGCCCTTGCAGCACTATTCGGAATAATAATATCCCTATTCCTCAATTCTCATCCTGCTATGGCCATATCAGCAAGCGTACTAGCGCATTTCAGTACAAATGCAGGCATACGCTACAGGAGCATAGTGGCACCTGGGTATATACCTGGAGGGTATAGGCAAGACTCTATAGAAGGTATGTACAGCTATAATAACTTTAAGCATGAAGATATAGAGGTAAGGATAGCAAGAAGAGATGGTGCATGGCAAGTAGATGTAAAAGACCTCTGGCTTGAATCTATTCAACATAAGTATGAAACTAGGATAAGAAGCAATAAAGAAGATTATGAAAGTAGCATAAGAGAGCTATTTAATCCAGATAATGGAATAAGAAATCTACTCTCCAGTGAAGAGCTCTATGGCATGGTGCTTGACCTAAGAAATACACATTTTCCCAGCATAATACAATCTTTGACAAGAGAAGAGAACGTTGTAAATATAATGCAGAATTTGCAGATCGCAAGACTATTTGAGGAGATCGTTCATCCTAGAGACTGGGAGTATAAGATAAAGGCTTCTCTATTTGCTGGATTCTTAAACGAATATGATAAGGCACAAGAGCTGCTAAGACAAGGGCCAAGTGCCATGCGTAAAGTATTTACTATGTTTCAGGAGTGGATGAGCAGTGAAGTTGCAATAGACGATATAGATAGATTTTATGATAACGTTATTTCAAAGCCGCAGCATTATATACATGTAGTAGGTGGAATCAATGAACTTGCAGCAGATATGAAGGTATTTGGTGAGTGGCTACTAGAAGCATGGCTAGAACAATGCAACATAAATAATGCCAGATCGTTAAGCGGAGAGGAGCTAAGAGAGAAGGTAGAAAAGCTCGATATGGCTAATATAAGGGTTACATTTGTAGCAAAGTCACAGCAATGTGGCAATGACGCAACCATAGAAGATATTGAATATCTCATGGGGTGTGAGCCTTTTGAGTTCTTAAGAAACATGAAGGATGCCGGTATCTTTGATATAGTTGAAAGTGGGTCTGAGATGCCAGGGACCAATATGTATAAAGCAACATCACAATTTGTACAGGAATTGCATGGTATCAAAGGAACTGGCAGAGGTACATTGGGTATTAAGGGTGAAGAGAATAATCTTACAATGAATTTAATAGACCTAGACCATTTCCGTTTTGGCCTCTCTAAAGAGTACAGATCCCAGAGATTTACAGGGCTTCTGTGGAGCGAAGATGAAGAAGAGGCGCCACCAGCATTTGCATTATTTGTTCCTGCAGGAATGGAGATCGCCAGGGATTTTAGCGGCCAGAGAAGGACGAGGGAGACAGTAGAGCAGTTTTATAGGGCACGTAAATATTATGAAGCTGAATGTGAAAAAAGAGGCATAAGACCAACCTTCCCCTCTATTATAAGGCAGATGCATATAAGCGGTGATACCTTTGTAGAGTGTGTAAGGCCAGAGCTCTTATTGCTCAGAGATGAGATCGATGGGTCTCCCATAGATGTGCGCCAGGAATATATGGCATCTGATAGAGGGCAATTTGCCTCTATCTGGGAATATATACAGGAGAAGAACAGAAAGATAGTAGATCATACGGCGGCAAATATTGCAAACAGTATAGATGGGGGTGGATATGTATCGAAATATTATTCACTTACTGAAGATGTGCAGGTAGGAAATAGATTAGCAATGGTAAAGGAAGGCAAGGATAGGCTGGATAAGAATGTACAGGTAAATGGAGTAAGCTTTGATCTTGATAATGACCAAGATGTAGGATTCAGAGTGCTCTCTGCAGAGGAGGTAGCAAAGCCTTATGCTACTACAGAGAGAATGTCACTCATATCTCCTCAAGGGTTATCTGCTTCAAGAGAAGACATATCATTCCTCTTTAATCTACAGTATTTCTTTACAGACAATAGAAGGGATATGTACAACAAGAATAGAGAGGATAGGCCTGAGGAAGAATTGGAAGATAGAAATATATATCTTGGCCCTTATAAAGTAAGGGGTGGTGATGAGACTCCAGCCTTATATAATAAAGGATATGTAGGCCTGGATGAAAGGAATAATATAATATTTGGCAGAAGAAGGCTGGGTGCTGGTGCGCTTGTATTTAACGATGGATTTACACTTCAATGGGATAAAGATGACTTGATAGATAGCCCGGAAAAAAGGTTGCAAAGCAGCAGAGATATACAAGTATACACACCCATGTGCGCCCCGCGCGAAGTCAGGGCTGAGATGGATTTTGAAGACTATGAGATCCCCGTAGGTAATGGGCGCTATAATATCATTATAATCAATAATAAGATCCATGCAATAGTAGACGGAGACGTGCTTTTACCAGGTATAGGTATAGTCTTATCATTGAGCAAGGATATATTTGAGATAGTAACAGATGACAAAGAACCCTTCCTTAAACTAAAGGAAGATGGACAGAGGATTGCATTGGAATACAAACATGGCTATAAGAGCGACAGAAGTGTCTATACCATACCTGGTGAATATAGATTCATGATAGATCCGCCAGAGGATTATAAGGGTGATTGGAGCAAGATCCAGTGGTTCTTTGGCGGGAGCAAGACACTTGTAGAGAATGGCAGGAATCTTGTAGCTACAGAGGTAGATTTTATAGAGAGCGCCTCAAATGAAGGATGGTTTAACATCCTCTCCATGAAGACGCAAGATACACAATTGCAGGAGTGGGTAAGAGGACCGCGTATGGTAATGGGTAGGACAAAGGACAACAAATTCTTTGCCTTCTCCTTCAGCGGAAGGACCCAAGAGAGCGCAGGGGCCACGTATGGTGAAGTTATAGAAATACTATCCCGTGAACTAGGCCGTGATAATGTAGATTGGGCGCTTAGTCTTGACGGTGGCTCATCTGTAAGCCTAGGCGTTGTGGATAAAGATGGCTATATGGGCTTAAATTATAATGCGCCGGGGCTCGTTACTCCAGCGGGCATAGCAAGGCCTGTAAATACTCATGGTATTATTACGAAAGGTACGCAGGGTGTTACAGCCGGTGCCTGGTTTGCAAACAGAGCCTATATTAAGGTTTTTGCATGGCTTGAGACACCATTGGTACTTATAGGTGGTGGGCATCTATTCTCTGATATCTCTCCAATCTGGACAGGTGTATCTATTGCAGCTCTATTTTGGCTGGGGCATCTTATAGGTAATCGCAAGGCCATGCTTAGCAACCCTGTGCTGGGATTAACATTCTTTACCTTTGTAACTGCTATACTAGGGTTATCTCCTTTTGGTATAGCAGCAATCTCTCTTTTGACCATAGCGCATATCTTTATCAATCTCAATTATTCACCTCTTATATATAGCAGAACCCCTTATGATAGAGAGAGGGCAGCACTGATTAAGATAAGAGAAGAGATGATGAGATTGGCCCAAAAGGGCGATATAGACAGTTTAGAACGAATTATCCTTACAGAAGATAGAAAATCTAAAAAAGATAAAGACTGGATGCTTCTTACAGAAGCAGTAGCAGCAAGGAATACCCTGGGCCTTAGCAGTAACCTTTATATAGTGGATCATTACCAAAGTAATCTAAATTGGTTGCCTATAGACCAAGGAAGACGTGACCTGCATCTACATAGTACACTTTCCGACGGAGTAGAAGATTTAGAAGGTGTCATAAAAGAGGCTGTAAATAGGGTAACAAAGATTATCTCAATTACTAACCATAGCTCTCTTGCAGGCATTGAAAGAGGTATAGAGATCGGTAGAGAGTATGGTGTAGATGTAGCGCCTGGATGTGAATTTGATATATATGAAGAGGTTGACGAGGATATGCATACAGGTATCTCAGTCCATGTAATAGGATATGGTATAGACCCCCGCTCTTCGGCCCTTAGAGAAATAGCAGAAGATAGCAAGATCACATCCAGTATAAACTATCTATGGCACTTCCACGATCTTCTTAAATACCTTGAAAGAAGGGGTGAATTAGCAAGGTTCTTAAGCAGTATAGAAGAGCGTGAACACAAAACTCCTGATGAGATAATAAAGGCAGTCTTAATGCTGCAGAACAGGGAATATCTTAAGACCTGTCATGGAGATGGGCTTAAAGAAGAAGCCCGAAGAATTGAGAAGGGCATAGCTGATATC
>CAYLIX010000086.1:0-6170 GCA_964383775.1 uncultured Planctomycetia bacterium | reverse complement strand
TGCGTTTTCACAGTCTGGTCCGTTTGGCTGCTCCGGCACCTGCCCACAAGACCATCATTTAAAAGAACTTATGTAGTATTTAATCCAACTTAAAACTGTATGCAATAATTTCTTATCATGATATCGTATATGTATTAAACCCTTGAGCATTTTTCGTCCGCTCAAGTTGGCATTACCTTTTCTCACATAAGGCTTGGTAAATTGACTTATGGGTATTTGTGTTAACTCACTCCAAAAACTCTTTAAATCATTAAGATTCTGACCTTCGTATGCATATAGATAAACTCTTAGCCTACTTTCACTAATACCACAAATATTGCGCAAGAACCTAAGAAATATTCTTATCATCTCTGGGTCACTATTGGCAAAATCGATACCATCTCCGCCTTTAGAACCTTCAGCCCAATATAACATAATACCTGCGATTTTTAAAATGTTATCTTGCGCGCTAACTTTCTCATTTATTACAAATTTAGGCTTACATGCAGCATATCGTATGTAATTGGCCGCTGATGGGTCTCGTCTAGGGATATCATTCTTTCTCATCATATCATATACATTCCAGAATGAAATATTCAGCTCACCTGCTATCTCTTTAACAGAGTGCTTTTTATTTATATATAAGTCTTTGATCTTTTCAATCATTATTTATTCTTACTTACCTCAACTGGTTCAGGATCACTTCCGCCTTCGGCGGAAGTCTATTTGCTTACTCGCGTGAAGGTCCTTCACTCGCTATGGCGCTCCTAAACGTCGCGCCATTACGCTCGTTCAGGATCACTTCCGCCTTCGGCGGAAGTGGAGCTAGCGGCCCGAATCGAACGGGCGACATCCTCATTACAAGTGAGGTGCTCTGCCTGCTGAGCTACGCTAGCCCGCTCTATCTTTATAAAGATCTAAATGCCTCTGGTAATCTATTTAAGAGATCTGATGCAATGAGTGATATCTCACCCTTATCTTTACAAGCCATATCCCCTGCCTTACCATGCACATATACTGCGAGCTTTGCAGCACCAAAAGGCTCAAGTCCCTGGCCTATAAGGCTTGCTATCATGCCGGTGAGCACATCTCCTGTGCCGCCGGTCGCCATGCCAGGATTTCCAGTATTATTGATATATGTTTCTTTTTTAGGGTTTGCTACTATGGTCTTTGCGCCTTTTAGCACTACTATGCATCCCAGATCCCTTGCAACACACTTGGCAATATCTACTCTATTCCTATTTATAGCCCTGACATCCTTCTTGATCAGTCTTGCAAGCTCACCAGGATGCGGGGTAATGACTAAATTTGCTGACTTATTCAATAGCGCTGCCTTTCCTTCAAAGGCATTGATACCATCTGCATCCAGGACTATTGGCTTATCAATGGTTGTAGCGATGATCTTGGCCAGTTGTGCTGTCTTGATATTCCTGGATAGGCCCGGGCCTAATGCAATGGCATTGACCTTCTTTGCAAACCTCTTTATAGAAGGTATGCCTTTTGTATCGAACGATCCTTCTCTCGTCTCAGAGATAGGGAGTGTCATTACTTCTGTTAATTTAACCTCCATAACAGAATTGAGTGATTCAGGTATGCCGAGCGTTACCAGCCCACTGCCTGAAACGAGGGCAGCCTGTGAAGCCAGGTAAGCTGCGCCAGTTAGGCCGCGTGAACCAGCCAATACAAAGACATGGCCAAAATCACCTTTATGTGTGTCCCTGCCTCTTCCCTTTATAGATCTTGCCAGGATCTTAACCATTCTTATTCCTTTGTAGTAAGGACTGCATTTGCAACTGCGTAATTCTTTGTATGTGACATGCTTACCACAATGCTCTCTATCTTACGCTTCTTTGATATCTTCTTTGCCTCTCTGTAGAGTTTGATCTCAGGCTTGCCGTTTTTGTTATTAACGATCTCTACGTCATTCCAGGGAAGGGTCCTTGCCCATCCGCCCCCAAAGGCCTTAAGTACAGCCTCTTTTGTGGCAAATCGCGCTGCGAGGTGCTGGTATTCGTTCTTCTTCTTTCTTGAGTACTTGAGCTCCTTTTCTGTGAAGACCTTCTTAAGAAAGCTCTCTCCCCACTTCTTTACAGCGCCCCTTACCCTATCTACCTCTATTATATCTACGCCTGTGCTTACTATCATGGCTGGCTTATTAGCTCTAACATCTCTCTGACAGCTGTATTGATACCTACCAATACTGCGCGTGATATGATGCTATGCCCTATGTTTAGCTCCTCTACTCCGGGTATATCTGCGATCCTCTTTACATTCTGATAAGTAAGCCCATGGCCTGCATTTACTGTAAGCCCCGTGCTTGAGGCGTATTGAATCGCTTCGTGTATCCTCTTGTATTCTACCTCAATTGTACTGCCCTTAACCGCATTTGCGTATTGGCCAGTATGTATCTCTACGCTATCCACGCCCAGGTCGTGCGACGCATCTATCTGCTCTTTCTTAGGGTCTATAAATAGGCTTACGCTTATCCCGTTCGCTTTAAGCCTCTTCACTACCTTCTTTAGCTTCCCTCTATACCTTACTACGTCAAGGCCGCCTTCAGTCGTAAGCTCTGCCCTCTTTTCAGGGACGAGTGTAGACTGATTAGGCCTTATTTTGCAGGCAATATCAACGATCTCTTTAAGCGCTGACATCTCCAGATTAAGCCGGGACCTTACAGTCTTCTTCAATATCTCAAGGTCCCTATCCTTTATATGTCGCCTATCCTGCCGCAGGTGTACTACTATAGAATGCGTACCTGCAAGTTCACATATACCTGCAGCCCATACCGGGTCAGGTTCTATAGTCTTACGGGCTTCCCTTACTGTTGCAACATGATCTATGTTTACGCCCAGTTTCGGCATACTATTCTTCTACCCTGATGATGGGTATGCTGATAGTCACAAACTTCTCTTTAAGCGCAATATCCTCTGCCAGGAGGTCTATGGAGACATCCTTGACAATAGTCTTTGTAGTGCCTGCTATGTCTACAGGTGATGTCCTTACTATCTCCAGCTTTCTTAGGAGTGATTTGGGCCCTATGATCACACATCTTGAGGGCTCTATCTTTATTCTGTCTAGCTCTATCATGAATCCTCTTTGCGGCTCAC
Source organism: uncultured Planctomycetia bacterium (assembly GCA_964383775.1). Lineage (GTDB taxonomy): Bacteria > Omnitrophota > Gorgyraeia > JABMRJ01 > JABMRJ01 > CAYLIX01. The sequence continues at coordinate 3,084 of CAYLIX010000086.1, read as the reverse complement.
CCGTCATATTTAATTCAATAGGCACAAGTTTTGACTCCATGCTGTAAGGCAGGAGGCTCTGCATAACTTCCCGCTCCTCGATACCTCCTTTTCGTAATTCCACGGCAATGTAGTACCATGTTATTACAGCAAGAAAGAGCGCGAGCAGTTTGAATCCCGTATTGTTTAAGATAGCATTTTTCATAAGATTATTTTGATCCTTCTTTAGAGACCTTCTTAAAGAAATCGAGTATATTCTTCTTAGAGCGAGTCTTATAGAGATTGTTTATGATCTTTATAAGCGCATCTCGATCCAAATCCCTTGTAAGCTTACCGCTCGTTGCTATGGAGATTGCGCCGTTCTCTTCAGAGATGACTACCACAATAGCATCCGTCTCTTCAGAGAGCCCTATTGCAGCCCTGTGCCTTGTACCCAATGTCTTCGTAATATGCGCCTCTTGAGTCAATGGAAAGAGGCAGCCTGCTGCAACGACCCTGTCCTCCTGTACTATTATACCACCGTCATGTAAAGGGGTATTTGGCATAAATATGGTATTGATAAGTTCACTGGTCACCTTACTATCCAGCTGAACACCACTCTCTATATAGGGCTTGAGGCCTATCTCCCGCTCTATTGCCATAAGCGCGCCTATCTTCTTTTTAGACAAGGTCGCTGCAGATTTTGCGATCTCGTCAATGACCAGCTCGTTTACAGTAAATGCGCCGAATTGCCCCAGGCGCGCAAGTCCGCGCCTTAGCTCCGGCTGGAAGATTATAATGAGCGCTATGATAGATATAGGTACCAGCTTTATCATAACCCAGCTTATAGTATCCAGTCTCAGCCATTGCGTTATAAAGAAAGCCAGGACTACTATGAATATCCCCTTAAGTACCTGCACAGTCCTTGTGCCTTTAATATATAACATAAGCACATAGTAACAAAACCACAATATAGCAATCTCAGTAATCACCTTCAGCATTAAAGTCAGTGTTATGCCCTGCATATAGAATCCGTTACCCTCGCTACTTCTGTTAATTCTTTTACATCATGCACGCGTATTATATTGGCGCCATTTGCAATGGCTAGGGCTGTGCTTGCTGCAGTACCCATGAGCCGCCCTGTTACACCAGCGCCAAGAATCTGACCTATGAATGATTTTCTGGAGGTCCCGATCATTATAGGCCTTCCCAATATCTTAAATCTGTAAAGTTCCTTCAGTATCCTGAGATTGTGTTCCAATCTCTTGCCAAACCCTATGCCTGGATCTATTATTATCTTATCTCTATCTATGCCTGCTGAATCTGCTATCCTTATCGATTCATTAAAGTACGCTATTATCTCTTCTATGAGATTATCATACTTCGGCTCGTTCTGCATATTACTCGGTGTACCCTTGATATGCATAATGACTACAGGTACTCCATGCCTGGCCACTACGCCTGCCATCTCAGGATCTCCCCTCAATCCTGTGATATCGTTTATCAATGATGCGCCGCAGTTTAATGCAGCTTCTGCAACCCTGGCTTTATTGGTGTCGATGGATATTATGGCCTCTGTCTCTTTGCTGAGCCTTTCAATAAGCGGCAGCACCCTATCCATCTCCTGGTCTGCGCTCACTGAAAAAGCGCCTGGCCGCGTAGACTCGCCTCCGATATCAATGATATCTGCACCGCTGTGCACCATCTCTAATGCTGCGGAGGCTGCAATTTCCAGATCAAGAAAATTTCCACCGTCGCTAAACGAGTCTGGGGTACGGTTTATAATACCCATTACACATGTCCGCTTCTTCAGTTCCAGGCGGAAACTATCCCAGCTTATTTGCAGGGCCTCTCTTGCTTCTCTTGTCATTTATACCGATGATCTCCTTAACTTCCACATCTGATAAGACCTCTTTTTCTAAGAGTCTCTCTGCAAGAAGTTTTAATTTGTCCTTGCCCTTGCCCAATGCCATGCAAGCCTTATCATAACACTCATCTACTATCTTCTTCACCTCTTCATCTATGGTGCGTGCAGTCTCTTCGCTGTAATCTTTTATATCACCCAAGTCTCTTCCGAGAAATACGTTTTCATGAGGTTTTCCAAATGTCAGGTGCCCTAGTCTTTCACTCATTCCCAGCCTCGTCACCATAGTGCGTGCCGTATTCGTAACCTTCCTGAGGTCATTCTGCGCACCACTGGAGATCTCAGAAAATACCAGCTCTTCACTTGCCCTTCCACCCAATGTTACTACAATATTTGCCAGGAGCTTCTTCTTTGTATGTATATGTCTATCTTCATGCGGAGGTGTCATTGTATAGCCAAGCGCCATACCCCTGGGCAGGATCGAGACCTTGTGCAGAGGGTCTGCTTCTGGTATTAATAACGCAAGCAGGGCATGGCCTGCTTCGTGATATGCTGTTATCCTCTTCTCATCTTTATTTATTACCTTTGATTTTCTCTCAGGGCCTGCCATCACTCTCTCCGCGGCTTCTTCAAAATCCTCCACAGTGACAGACTTTTTGCTGCGTCTGGCAGCCAAGAGAGCCGCCTCATTTACTAGATTTGCCAGGTCTGCGCCTGAAAAAGTAGGCGTCTGGCGGGCTATTGTCATCAATTCTACAGCTGGATCCATCTTTATCTTTGATGCATGAACCATTAATATTGCTTCTCTACCGACTATATCAGGCATATCCACAATGATCTGTCTATCAAACCTCCCAGGTCTTAAAAGTGCGGGATCGAGTACGTCAGGCCTATTCGTTGCAGCAATAAGTATGACTCCTTCCTGAGTATTGAAACCATCCATCTCAACTAAGAGGGCATTCAATGTCTGTTCGCGCTCATCATGCCCACCACCTATCCCTGCAAATCTCTGCCGTCCAACTGCGTCGATCTCATCGATAAAGATTATACACCCCTTCAGAGACATCTTTGCAGACTTCTTTGCCTGTTCAAAGAGATCCCTTACTCGGCTGGCACCAACTCCTACGAACATCTCTACAAAATCAGAACCAGAAAGAGAGAAGAACGGTACGCCTGCTTCTCCGGCTACAGCCTTTGCAAGCAGGGTCTTTCCGCATCCTGGCGGGCCTAAAAGCAGTACGCCTTTAGGTATCTTGCCGCCA
>CAYLIX010000085.1:0-6182 GCA_964383775.1 uncultured Planctomycetia bacterium | reverse complement strand
CTTTTCTATAGAGTTCGGGTAATCCATAGACAGCCTCTTTTATGTTATCCTTATCCGCATGTTCCTGTCCGTACCACTCCTTGTAGGTCTTAGCAGGTAGCCTATAGTCTGCGCTTAGGTCTATCACCTTCTTTTCTGCCTTTAAGAATTTCGGCGCAAACTGCATAGATACCTTATGCGGCAGCGCTAAAAAGACTACATCACACGCAGATGATACCTCATCTATATCAAGCTCTTTGCATATAAGATCGCACTTACCCAGAAGCGTAGGAAAGATCTCAGATATCTTTGTAGGCTTATCCACTATGGCGCAGAGCTTCGCTATCTTGACCTTGGAGTGGCTTGCTAAGGCCTTTACAATCTCCTCGCCTGTGTAACCCGTTGCCCCTATTATCCCTGCCTTTATCATATTAATCTCCTTACCCAACCTGCTACTGTAGGGCACACTTCAGTGTGCCCTTTTGTTATATAGCATCTAATAATCTAATATAGTATATATGCACCTGTAGTAAAATGCAAACAAAAAAACCTACTTCGCCGGAAGTAGGTTTTTCAGTCTCTTAGCTCTCTTAATCTTTATCTCTTCGAATACTGGAACCTTCTTCGGGCACGTTTGCGGCCGTACTTTTTCCGCTCTTTTCTACGGGGATCCCGTGTAAGAAATCCGCCTGCCCTTAAAGGGGTCTTGTTCGACTCATCAAATAGCACGAGGGCCCTGGATATACCATGCCTTATTGCCTGTGCCTGGCCGCTCATTCCGCCGCCAGTTACATTTGCCTTTACGTCAAACTTGCCCTGGTTGTTCGTTACATTAAAAGGTTCCATTATCGTAAGCCTGTGTGTCTCTCTATTAAAGTATTCCTCAAATGCCCTATTATTGACCCTCATCTTACCGCTGCCGGTTAAGAGCCAAATTCTCGCCGTTGCCCTCTTTCTTCTACCTGTAGCCTGTAATCTATCTGTAGCCATCATCTCTCCTAAAACTTTAATTCCTTTGGCTCTTGAGATTCGTGTGGATGCTTATTATCTTCATAGACCTTTAATCTCTTTATCATCTGCCTACCAAGCTTGGTCTTTGGTAACATTCCTTTTATAGCTACTCTTACTACCTGGGCGGGCTTAAGCTTCATCATAGTATCCATCTTCTTCTGGTTTAATCCACCAGGATACCCGGAATATTGGCCATATAGCTTCTCCAGCATCTTCTTACCCGTCACCTTGACATCCCTAGCATTTATCACTATGACACCATCACCACAGTCTATATGCGGGGTAATCATAGTCTTGTGCTTGCCCTTTAAGGTACCGGCAACAGCAGTCGCTAGTCTGCCCAGGATCTTATCCTTGGCATCAACTATATACCAAATTCTTTTAACATCTTTGTTTGTAGCTAGATACGTCTTCATAATAATCTCTCAAGTTAGGGGTGTAACTATAACATATATAGACCACCCTGTCAAGCCTTTTTTAGCTTTTGCCGAAAAGATCCTCAACCGTCTTTGAAAATACAGTCTTATCTAATAATTTAAGCTCTTCCTTATTCTCGAGAAACCTCTCTACATCTTTCTTAACCAAGCCAAAGTCTATCTTCTGCAGTTCTTTAAGCAGAAAATCTTTGATGTTATCTTCATTTATACCAGGGCTATTGCCGTGGGTCTGCTCAATGGCGTTATTTAGAAGTTCATAATTTGGTTTGATCTTTTTGCCAAGATACCACATAAAATCATAAAAATCCCTTCCTTTGACGTATTTTCTGAAAAAGCAGGCATGCAACTTTGTCGCAAACTGCGAAGATAAAGTAAAATGGGTAATATTCATCACATACATCTTATTAATCAGCGTATTCTCTATTTTCCAACCGCTCGGTGGGTTTGAATCAATTTCAAATTTGATAGATAGATTTTCATTTGCCAAAGGCGAAAGCCCCAATTCTCTCAATAGCCCGGGAAACTTGAGCATACTACCTTGAACCGTCTTATCCGCTTTGGTTTTTTGCAAAATATTCAATCCGTAAAGCTTGAATCCTTTTTCCAATACAGAGACGATCTCTAAAAAATCATATCCGTTCTTCTTAATCAATGAAAAATCAAGGTCTTCAGAAAATCTGTTCATATTATATATAATCCTGAGAGATGTTCCACCGACAAAAGCAAGATTGGAAAAATAGTTCTTATCTTGTATTATCTTTAAAAATGCTAACTGAAGTGCTTCTCTTATCAAATTAACCTTCTCATCCCTATCTGTTGTGGAAGCTATTCTTTCCCTTAATAGTTCGATCATTCTGCGTTCTCCTCTCTGAGAAACAAGCATAGTGTTTTGCATACACGCATTAATTTAGCTGTATTAAAGAATTTGGCATATGATTTAATCTTCTTTTCCTTTAGCTTCTCTGTATTTTGTAGTCTGTAAGATCCTCCAAACACATCTTTATCGTTCTCATGGAATCTATCCAGATTAAGATAGAGAAAATCTACCAGTGCTTTTTCTGGTTCCGCGATAAAATATGTAAGGCCATCTTCATCATAGACTGCCCTAAATCCTCTAAAGGCTGCAGGTTTAATATGCTGATAAGTGAAGATACCGGCCTTGTTCTGAAAGCGCATCGTCTTTTTGGTCGTAATGCTGGTTAAGCTAACAACACGTTCAGGGATGAGGCCATAGAAACCCAGGGCATATTCCAAACTTAAATAAGAAGGCGCATATAATTGATTCGCAATATACAGCTTTGAAGTATTGATCTTTCTATCGTTTGGATTAAGCATAAAGACTCCACGCCTTAGCTTTATAAGCAATCCCTTGGTGCACCAGCGTTCAAGTTGATTTCGGATATTCTGCTTCTTATCCTTATGCATTAAGAGATCCCTGCTAAAGATTATAGGTAGCGCCTGTACCTTTCTTTTAAACTCTGCATAGTTCATGTTTCATTTCCTTATTTAATCAAATATGATTAACTACAGAAATAGAGTATACACTATATTCTGGATTTTGTCAAATGGAGAGTAAGAGTCTTTTTGGTTACACCGCGAGCAATAGCTCCACTGCTGTCTGGGGAGTCAGTCTCTTATTCAGGTCTTCTTTCTTAATAGTGGGTAACGTTATAATAATGCTTCTTACTTTTTCAATTATGCTCTCGATAGTATCTAAATCTACACTTGATAAATCATCCGTAAATAATGGCCTGCCTGATAATCTCTGGTGTTCATCGTTTAAATAGTTGAGAATAGCTCTGTCTTCCGGCGCGCTTCCATCATTTACATAGACAGCTAAGAAGAGCATATTAAGCAGGCTGTATATCTCAGAAGATGGACCTGCTTCTTGTAAATTTTCTACTTTTACAAATGCACTTTTTAATGACATAGCACGCCTACCGTTTTCGTTCAGATTGCTCCTCCCGGTCAATGTTACAAAATTGCCATTACCATTCTTCTTTATATCATGGAATAATGCTCCTGAAAATTCAGGTCTCTTCTTCAGTTTTTCCCACCAGTCCTCAACCATCTTATACTGTGCTCTACTTGCTTCCATGTTGACGCTTAACCAATACTCCTTTCCTGTAAGATCTAGGGATGTAGTTGTAGTGGGCGCTACTGTAGGTTCTTCGCTTGGTGTATGAGCTTTTGCAGAAGCACGCTTGACATTCTTCCTGCATACAATTCGAGTACCATTCTCAATACACGCTCTACCAACATAGCGACAGTCCTTAACAGCACCTTTACGCCAAATATTACCTTCTCCTTCAGAGAATGTTGTGATTGTAACCTCATCTGCAAAATCAGACAGGGAGACTATCTCCTCTCGGAATGCACCTATCTCTCGAGTAGGCCACGATCTCGTCAAGACGCTGTGCAAAGGAATATCTATCTGAATATGCGGGGCTACAAAGCGTGGACTGCAATCCATAAGAGCATATTCAACAAAATCATCTTCTTTGCAATCCCTATAGAGCAGAAGCCAATTATCCCCTGCCCGTTTCTCAGCATTAGGCACAGCATATGACTGAATGCCACTAAAAAAGTCTCTCAATCCCTTGTTTCTTACCAGATTCGATTCGCGCCCCATTATTAAATTACTTATAAACCCATTCAATATCTGCCTGCCACCTAAGACTACCTGTATGCCTTGTGCTTCCAAGTCTGCAATAATACTAGCCGCTTCACCATTCGGCCTCTTCCAATCTTTACACCCTTCCATGGTGCGCCATAATCTATTCGCTAGTTTACCTTCAAGGCTTGCCTCAGGGGTCGATCCTTTTTGTGCCGCCTCAGTATCCAGCTCAGCCATGTGGTTGGTGCCTGTAAAGTCTTTTCCATAATCTGCGCCCCTTCTCCCGCGCCTAACCTCTCTGTAACCTTGACCCTTAAATAATGCTAGTGATTCTGTATCTTTATCTCTGATAAACGTTGTTATACGCCTTAAATTCTTATCTCTATATTCTCTTTCTATATACTCTAATAGGCTCTTGGCAATACCTCTTCTCTGATATTCCACACCAACTGCAATTTCCTGAATTACCAACGTCTCTTCAGATATTCTAATATTTATGTAACCTACGGCCATATTCCCAAGAATGTATACATAGTATAGATTATATGGGCTCCTTTCACTTATTCTCGAATGTAGAGCTGCAATAGCTCCTTCTCTCTTCGCACCATCTTTTCCAACATCAAGAGATAGAGCGTCTTCACTATTATCGCTTAATATTAGTTGGTTCAAATCAAAGATCGTTTCTACATCATTTTCTGTACCCAACCTAATTATGCCAGATTCATCCCCAGCGGAAGCATGAATCTCCTCCGCATCCGGCAGCAGGGTACCTTCAAAGCTCTCTATCACAGGATGCTCTGGAGCTGGTTTCTTCTTTTTTCGCTTTAAGATACTATAGGTATTGTCTTCGGAAGGCACAGCTCTATAGCCTGCTTCTTCAATCTCTAATTCGCATCTTTGGGCCATGGAATTAAAAATACAAACCCCCTCAAGAGATGCTGCCTGCCATATATTTGAATCTTTTATCTTTGGCACATTTCTGAAATCGCAACCATCAAGATATGCTCCTTCCCAGTCTACTCTAAGCATATCATTTGCTGTTAAATCTCTAAAACTAACATCCTCCAGTCTCTTTCCTTTTAATCTAATTCTTATTAATCTCTCTTTGTAATACTTTTGTGCCTCAATAAGCATATCTATCTCATCAGTCGAAAGTTTTATACCAGGGTTGAATAACCGATTTCTTTCATCCATAGTCAAATATCCTTTATCGCTTAAGCCTTCCAATAATTGCAGCAAATTTGAGTGGCGGTCCAGGGTATACTTTGGTTTCGCTGCAAACTCAGAGTTACACAACATGCCCTCTATAAGTGGGTGGCTATCTGCTTTAAGAATAATGCCATTCCTAACACCAAATTTAGGCCTTCCAGGCAGGCTCTTTACTGCAAGCCATACATTGCCATTTATTAATGTTTTCTCATCTTCAAAATTGATACGACAACCTTTTACTGAATCAGGTATCTCTTTGGCCCCATTTACTTCTTTTAGTACTCCATCTTCAAAATATAATACGTCTGCGCCTCTATTAATTATCGTCTTAAGAAAAATCGGCTCAGCATGTTTACATGTATTTGTTGAAAGTTTACTAAGACGGAATAGATCGGCTGTCTTGGAATCTAGCCCATTCATCCCTAGATAAATATCCTCTGGAGCCACTTCAGGAGCTGGTCTATTAAGTGGTCGTACAGCAGCAGGGCCATGGCCGGAAAAGATAGTTATGCCGCCTGGTGTATCTTGTGCTTCCTTTTCAAATGCATCCATCTCTTTCTTCATTAGATCTCTATTTGCGCTGGTGTTTCCATCATGGAAAAATCTCAATATCTTCAGGAAATCTAAACGTTCCCGAGTAATACCACCTTCTTCTGGCTTTAGATGAGACAGAGAATCCCCTGAAAACAAGACCTTTTGGTCCTCTTCATAAAAATATACAGTATCAGCTGTGTGGGTTCCGTCATTACTACCTTTTAGGCCTATATTTTCAAGAATACGAAACTTCATCTTACCGACCTCTATTGTATCTAAAACATTGAATGTAACATTGCCAATCTCTCTCGTCTCACCGGCTGGGGCGCTAAAACATGATACTGCATCTTCTTCTATATCTGCCATACGCATTGAACCCTTTACTAGCTGTGTAT
>CAYLIX010000084.1:0-6199 GCA_964383775.1 uncultured Planctomycetia bacterium | reverse complement strand
CCCCAAGAACATATTTGCAGTAGACGATATAAAGATACTCACTGACTGCGAAGTAAATATGGTGATAGCGACCGAGACGGATATAAGGGATGCTATTGACAATACATATGGGTCGCCTGACCAGCAGATAGATGCGTCCAAATTTATGGAAGAGGAGAGTCAGGATCTAGAGATAGTTACAGAAGAGAAGCTCGATCTGCAGCAACTTGCTGAAGAGAGCAAGCAAGCACCCATTGTAAAGGTCGTTGATCTTGTACTTACTGAGGCAATAAAGAAGAGGGCAAGCGATATACACATAGAACCGCAGGAAGATAAGATGGTCATCAGATACCGCATCGATGGAAAATTGGAGGAAGTCTTTACCTTTCCGAAGAAGAATCAAAACGCCATACTTGCAAGATTGAGGATAATGTCGCGTCTCGACATAACAGAGTCTAGGCTCCCGCAGGATGGCAGGTTTAAGATAAGGCATGGAGACAAAGAGATCGATTTCAGGGTTTCAGTGCTGCCGGTATCTTATGGCGGTAAGGTAGTCTTGAGGGCGCTCGATAAGTCCAATCTCAGTATCGGCCTTGACAAGCTTGGTTTTTTGCAGGGGCCTTTAGAGACCTTTAATCACGCCCTGGAAAAACCATATGGCATGGTCCTCGTTACAGGCCCTACAGGAAGCGGAAAATCTACAACCCTATATTCAATACTCAATAAACTCAACACCCCTGATAAGGCGATCATAACGATAGAAGATCCTGTAGAGTATCAGGTAGAGGGTATTACGCAGATCCCTGTAAAGGCGGATATAGGCCTTACATTTGCCAGTGGATTGCGATCCATGCTCAGACAATCACCAGACATAATAATGATAGGTGAGATAAGAGATTTTGAGACGGCAGATATAGCTATAAAGGCATCATTGACAGGTGTCCTGGCATTCAGTACCCTCCATACAAATGATGCTACGAGCGCCATTACAAGGCTTGAAGATATGGGCGTAGAGCCCTTCTTAATAGCGTCGAGCTTAGTCCTGGTCGTAGCGCAGAGATTGTGCCGCCGCATCTGCCCGCATTGTAAAAAACCGATCAAGATACCACAGGATGTTCTCGATGAAGCGGGCATAGACTTATCAGAACTGATCAAGCAAAAAAAGAATATTACATTCTATAAGGGCATTGGATGTAAGAGGTGTAATAATTCAGGTTACCACGGCAGGATGGGCACACTGGAGACGCTTATGATAGACGATAAGATAAGAGAGATGACGATCAATAGGGCTACGAGTGACGAGATTCGCGCATACGCTGTTTCAAAAGGTATGAGGACGCTCAGAGATAATGCCATTGAGAAGTTTGTCACAGGGCTTACGACACTGGAAGAGGTCTTAAGGATAACTTCAGAATAATATTGAAGGAGGGATATAGTGCCTACATATAAATATACGGCAAAGGACAGCGAAGGAAAGACTATCGCAGGTATTACTGATGCTCAGGATAATGACGAGCTTATACGTACGCTTAGGGAGAAGGGCCTCATTATCATCAGTGTCTCCGAAGCAAAGAAGAGATCAGGATTGGCAGATGCATCGATATTTAAAGAGACGATTACACTCGAAGACCTGGTAATATTCTCAAGACAGCTTGCTACTATGGTAAATTCAGGCATACCTATTGTTAATGCGCTCGATATATTGGGAGAACAGGTCGAGAAGAAGTCATTCCAGAAGGTCTTACTCGATGTGAGGGATGAGGTCGAAAGCGGAAAGAGCCTTTCCGAGGGCATGAAGAAACATAAAGATACGTTCTCTACTCTATTTGTAAATATGGTAAAGGCAGGCGAGACGAGCGGAACGCTCGATGAGATACTCGATAGGCTTGCAGCCTATATGGAAAAGGCGAGTGCCTTGCAGAAGAAGATAAAATCAGCCCTTGTATATCCTGCAGTCGTAAGCGGAATGGCATTGGCAGTTACAGCACTCTTAATAATTGTAGTCATACCCATATTTAAGGATATATATGGAGGTTTTAGCGCAAAACTCCCCATACCAACACAGATAATGATCAATGTCAGTGACATAGTAAGAAAATATTTTGTTCTCTGTGTTATAGTGATAGGTGCTGCAATCTTTCTCGCAGCGCGTTTTGCCAAGACGACCAAGGGTAGGCTATTCTTCGATACCCTGAGCCTTAGGCTTCCCATATTCGGTGCCTTAAATCGCAAGGTAGCAGTGAGTAAATTTACCAGGACATTATCTACGTTGGTGAGGAGCGGTGTGCCGATATTGACGGGCCTTGATATAGTGGGTAAGACTTCAGGTAATATGGTCATAGAGAGGGCAGTTGAAGATGTCCGCGCTAGTATAAAAGAGGGGGAGACAATAGCCGGTCCACTCCAAAAGAGCGGTGTCTTTCCACCCATGGTAGTTCGAATGGTAGCAGTAGGTGAGAAGACTGGCCAGCTCGATAAGATGCTCTCTAAGATAGCAGATTTCTATGATAACCAGGTCGATACAGCTGTAAGCGGACTTACGAGCATGCTCGAGCCGCTTATAATAGCATTCCTCGGTATATTAATAGGTGGTATCGTAATATGCATGTTTCTGCCTATATTCAGGCTCTCCAGTGTCATGTCTGGCGGCGGATAATGAGCCGATTTGACTTTTCCATGTTATATGATATACTTGTATTGGATACCTGTAAGGCCCCTACCGATTTAACCGGGGGAGGCCCCGCAGAAGGTTCTTTCTCATAATGAGCCAATATGCAGGTAACCTATAGTAGTACAAGGAGTTATATATATAAAAATCCTTGTATTCATAGGGGAGAAAGGGTAATCCAGACCATACATGGTGAGAGAGGGGGTTGAGAAGAATGAGATTACACAGAAGAGGTTTTACGCTTGTCGAGCTAATGATAGTTGTAGCAATTATTGGTCTGCTCGCAGCGATAGCCGTTCCTAACTTCATAAATGCACGAACCAATGCAATTACTGAAGGGTGCCAAATGAACCAGCGTATGATCAACAACGCAGCACAGATGTATAGGGTTGATCATAGCAGTACAGTTCCAGCCTCTACAAGTGAATTATCGTATTATCTTACGGATATTGATTCAACTTGTCAGGGTGGAGGTGATATGTCGTTTACAAGCGGCGTATTAAGCTGTGGCACACACACTTAATCTTTAGTATCATCGATTTTTGATGATCTAAAAATATGAGGGAGATAAGGTTAAATCTTATCTCCCTCTTTTTTCTTCACTTCTTGTATTTTACTTGACATAGCAGATATTATATGGCATTATTGTATAATAGTATTTATATAATATTATCATAAAGGTTTGGCTCGGAGAGCCATCGAGCATGTTTAAGATTAGCAAGAAGATCCAGCAATTAGGCCTAGACATAGGCTCCTCGCATATTAAGTATGTCCTATTATCCGGCACCATTGATAGCCCATCCCTTGTAGACTTTGACTCAATAAAGATTGATGATGGAAGAGAGGCCACTAAGAAGGCCCTGGCTGATATAGCCGTGAAGCTCAGCTCCATTACCAAGGAGGCCAATACATCCATATCAGGCCCCAATGTAGTGGTGCGCTATGTTGAGCTGCCCAAGATGACTGAAGACGAGATGAAGAGTTCCATGAAGTTTGAAGCCGAGAAACATATCCCATTCAGCTTAAAAGAGGTTGAGATAGACAGCGAGATATTGGAATTTATAAGTCATGGCATGATGAGGGTATTGCTCGTTGCTGCGAAGAAAGAGACGGTTGCCTTACACGCAAAGCTTTTAGAGGAGTCTGGCCTGTCCGCAAAGGTTGTAGATTGCGATGCCTTTGCCTTATTTAATGCCTTTCTATTCAATTACCCCGATATCAGTAAGGAAGCCAATACTGTATTGCTCAACATAGGCGAGAAGATAACGACTATGAATATACTTAAGGGCAAGATACCTTATTTTACAAGGGAACTGAAACTCGGAGGGGCAGATTTTACACAGGCGATATTTGAGAAGATGACTATGGCGGACAAAAAGACTGCAGAGATATTAAGGGACGATCCCAAGGATAAGGCGAATGATATTTTAGACGCCACAAGGCAGGTTGCGACTAATCTCGTGGATGAGGTGCGGTTATCATTGAACTATTTTGAAAACCAGGCTGGTGCATCGGTTAATGATATCTATATTAGCGGCGGATTATCCAGCCTTAACGGGCTTGTGGCCTCTTTGAGCAGTGCACTCGGCATAGAGATCAAGACCTGGGATCCCATGAGGCGCTTAAGACTGGATCCTAAGATAGATCAAGAGAAATTGACACGGACAAAGCCTTTACTGCCCATAGCTCTCGGGCTTGCTATAAGAGGTTGATATGCTGCAGATTAATCTTCTTCCGGAGCATTTAAGAAAAAAGAAGAAGGCATCGATACAGATACCTGATATAACCGTTACTATGCTGCCTATCCTGATCGGGATAGGCCTGCTTATAATATTTTTGCATATCACCTTTATCTTTGTTGTCAGGTCAAAGTCCAATGCCCTCAAAAAACTATCGACTGAATGGGCTACGATAGAGAGCGATAAGACGTCTGTCGAGGCATTGAAGAAAGAGACCACCAGGATAAAGAAGCGTGTAAATGCTATAGACTCACTTATGGGGGAGAAGGTATCCTGGTCAAGAAAGCTCAATGAACTAAGCGACCTGGTACTGCCCGGGATATGGTTTACAAGATTATCTATCGATAAGAGAAGCATCTCTACAGACAGTAAATCTTCAGAAAGAAGAGAGATAACGTATTTGAGCATAGTGGGTGAAGTCTCCGCTACGGTAGAGGAGGAGCTCGTTATATTGGGCAGGTTTATCAAGCAGTTGAAGGCGGATCCGAGTTTTTCGAGGGATTTTTCAAGTATCGAGCTTACAGCAACACAGCTGCATCAGATAGAAAACCAGGATGCCATGAAGTTTAATGTTAAATGCCAGTTAAAAGAGGGGCGATAATGGCAAAGAAGCCTAAGCTGCAGCTTGGTAAGAATAAGAAAGAACAAGCTATTATTACTATCGGTATTGCAGTGGTGCTTGCTGCAATATATTTTATCTTATTTATAAAGCCCCTCTTTTCTGAGATGGGCAAGATATTGCCAAAGGTCTCTATGCTGGGATCCAATCTTAAGATCGCAAAACCATTGATTGCAAGAAGGCCCAAGATCGAGAAAGAGAAGGCACGGCTCCTTGCTAAGATCGCGACATACAAGAAGACATTGCCAAGCGAAGAAGAGATACCAAAGCTTCTTGAAGAGCTCTCTAACATAGCAGGCGAATCTGGTGTAAAACTGATCGGTATAAAACCATTCACCAAAGAGGCCGTTGAAGTACGCGAGGCTGGTAAGGTCTATAGGGAGATCCCGATAAGGGTAGAGGCCACTTCTGGCTATCATGAGCTCGGTCAGTTCCTTGCAAAGCTGGAAGGTAGTACCAGATTTATTATGGTCAAAGACCTTGCCGTCTCTGCTAATCCGCATAATGTTAGAAGGCATAATATAAAGATCGTTGCCAGTACTTATACCTTTATAGATGAGTGAGATGATGAGAATACAAATCATAATATTGCTGCTCTTATTGATGTGCCTATCTTGTGGCCTTACAGCACCTAATCTCTCTGCAGAGACTCTAAACGAGGCCTTTATCTATGATAAGAAAGGCGCGCGTGACCCGTTTGTACCGCTTATAACGGGTGAAATAGAGATGATCAGGGGCCTATCCGATGTACAGAGTATAGATGATATTACATTGGAAGGAATATTATGGGACCCGGGCGGCGGGTCTGTAGCTGTATTAAACGGCCATCTCTTGAGTGAAAACCAGCGTGTTGGCACAGTAATGATCCAAAAGATAGAAGAGAAGAGAGTCATACTCTCTATAAATGATGAAAGACATGAACTTCTATTATTAAAAAAGAAGGAGAATTAAGTGAAGAATCTAATAAAGATATTGATCTTTATGCTCTTATTCATGGGGGTTGAGTCCATTATTATTACACAGGTATTTTCTACGGAAGAGATGACACTTGGTTCTGAGCCCATGTATGAGAGCGCGCCCGAAAAGGCTACACCCTCCGGATATGTCACTATGGCCACATCAAAGAAGGCGGACAATGCTATGGATATAAGGACATTTCTGCGCCTCATATCCTTAAAGAGCGGGGTCAATATT
>CAYLIX010000083.1:0-6199 GCA_964383775.1 uncultured Planctomycetia bacterium | reverse complement strand
GATAATGTATGGGCCAAGCAGGAGATGTTAGGAGAAAAATTCAATGATGAGCTGAACATGGTAAGTTTTGCACTTGCATCTGGGCGCAGCTTCTTAAAGAGCACTGACAGAGATGGCATCAGGCTTGGAGACCTGACGAATGATCAGCTAGGAAAAGTATTGAGTGGCTTGTCAATGAGCTACTATACACCTCATAAGCATACATTAAGCCTCCTATTTGTACTGCACACTAGATATGTAGACCAAGAACCCCCAAGAGAGATAAATTCCAGAGAAGATTACGAAGCCCTTATAGATAATATCCTGAAGAATATATATGAGACTAGAGTCGATGTGCATGATCGCAGGCAAGAAAGTGACGCACCTAAAGGCACACTAAGAAGGCCAACGAGGTTTACCTTGGCATTAAGCATACTTCTATCTGCTGTACCTATAGCAGGGGCACTCACTGCAGCTACCATAATGAGAGAGATGACAGCAGCGGTAGCCGGAATAAGCCTCTTTGGGGCGGTACTCTTTCTCGTTGTACTTGTGGCCGGCTCTGCCATGCAAAAAGCGAGCGAAGATGCATGGAGAGTAGCAACGGGTACCTATCTGGGCTCATTAACTGAAGATGAGCATACCATGGAATTACCGAGGGCTATAGATGCATATAGGCCTGAGGGCGATCAAGAGAGGAATGATTATATAAAGGATATTGGCAAAAATGCGCTCAGAGACTTAGGTGTTCCAGAGAATGATATTTCAATAGAAGTGATAAAGATAAAGCCGGGCGATGCGCCAGCATATTCAAAGGATCGCACCATATACATATCAGAGAGTGCCTCTTTAGGTAAGCGCAGCAGGGTATATCTCGAACGCATAATATTGCATGAATGGGCATCTATAATAGTTGGGAAGGAATTGCACGAGCATTTAGTGGATCGGCACAGGATGTCTCCGGAAGAAGCAAGATTAGCCATGGAACTTGATGACAGGATCATCTCTGAGAGGGAGATGAAGGAGAACCTGCTTATGTTCTCACTCATCCTTAGGCTGTGGAGTAGAAGGAGAGTGGCTGCGAAGAGAGATTTCAGTGCCAAGAGTGCGTTATTTGCAAGCCCTATAATGGACTGGAAGGTATATACAACGATAACAGCTGTCAGCGTCTTGTCCTCTGCTTTGTGGGCGCTCGTCTATCCATCGGGTTTTGATGCGGTGTCAGGTTTTCTCATGAGGGGGGTAATTACAGTCTCCAACATATTCTGGGAGCATATTGTTGCGCATAAGATGCTTGCCCTGTTAATAGCATCGGCCACAGCAGTGGGGATATTTATTGCCCTGGTTATTTCAGAAAAGGCACGAGAAGGCGCTATCAATCTAACAAAGGCCTTTAAGGTCATAAGGGATTACGGGGTAATCCCAGCAGCTGTGCTATTTATCTTTGCCTGTCTCTCACAGCCCTTTCCCATATTAGGAAAGATAGCCCTGCTTGCCATACCATCACTCATTGTAGCGATAGCGATATATGTCTTAGCCGATATGCTCTATCCACATGAGGCATCACGCTCAGAGCATGCAATGCTAACGATTGCAGTCATAATAAGCCTATCTTCATTCTTCTTAACATTCCTCTTATTAAATTACATAGCATCATTCTACGGACATGGCATCTCCTTTATATTGGATAGAGTAAATGGCGCACTTACCCCACCAAGCGGCTTGCCAAATGGAGCCGGCCTATTGCGGAAGTTGAGTTTGATCTTTGGTGCTGTATTTATGATGGGGATGAATCGAAGGACCTTTACTGAAAACACAACGCTTGCAGCAGCCGGTACAGCATTACTCGTAGGAGGCCGAGATACAGATGCGCAGGAGGTTACATTGACTCCGGATCCAAACGAAGGTTTCATAATAGATCTGGAAGATAAACTGAGAGAGATTGAAAGGCTCAATGATCTTACTAGGATTAGGGTAGATTCTCCCTTTCTTGCTGAAGAGGAACGCCAAGAGCACAAGGGTGCAAGGAAGAGGATAAGAGAGTTAGAAGTAGCAATATATAAAGAAGAAAATATCGAATGGCTCGATAGGATAATAGGTAAAGTAGTAATAGGACCCTGGACTAAAGAGCTTAAGGATAGGGCGAGAAATCTCCGTCCAAGGATTGTAAAAGGTATAATCTACAACAAACCCATTCCAGAGGATCTAACCTTTCTATTCTTCAAAAAGGGCACACTAGGGGATGCATTAACATTCTATAGAGATAAAGTAATAGCAAATAGTCAGGTGAAGGTTCCGCGCAAAAGAGACGAAGTGCAGGTCTCCACTGAGCATAATGCCCTTGAGATTCTACGCGAATGGTATAGGCCAATGGACCTTATAAGCAGTGAGGCCAGAAAGAAGAGAGAAGAAGAGCTGCGTGCTGCAGAGGAGACCCTACAGAGTTTTGGAATGGTCTATGACTTTAAGGATAAAGAAGGCAATGTAAGGGCAAAGATCAGAAACCTAGGTTATGAACTGAAGAAGGTATTCTTTGCCTTAAATAGAGAAGCGAAGAAGTATGGCTATAAGAAGAGAGGGCTACTTGAACTTGAGTGTGCAGTAGAGGGGATCCCTACGGATAAAGCCGCCAGTTTAATAAAAGATACAAATGATAAATTAGAAGGTCTGTGGTCAAGATATTTAGATAGACTGGCAGACGATTCTGAGCCTGAAGACGACACCCTCGATCTAGACAGAGGTGATGTACGCATGTGGGACTTAAGAAGAAGGGCAGAGCCAGAGGAGCTAGACGCACTCTATAGCGCAGCCGACATGAATGGAATTATTGAAGACTTTTTTACTGAATCGTTTGGCATACCGCTGCATCTAATAGAAGACAGGGGTGAATGGGGCGGTGATGGTGTGGCTATCAGGCACATAAAGGGCAGCTATCCTATGCCAGTAGGCGCGTTTTTAAATAGAGATGATATGGCTATGGCATTGACGCCACCAGAGAAGGGTGCTCCTAAATATTGGGATGTTACACTATGGTACGGGGCTTGTTTGATGCTGAAGAATATGGGCTGTACTACAGAAGAGGGTGACGATAGGCCATTTGGCCTTTGGGGGCCAAAGAGCATAGTGCAGTACTCATTTGGTAATTTTGCAGGCCAATATGTATATGATATGCAATGGATAGAGAGATACTTAAGGAATGAAAAACTCGAAGATGATACGAGGAAGATGTTAGCCGATCTGTATTATGCATGGATGCTTACCAGGATTAAAAGAAGGCTTGTGAATGCACAGTTTGAACTAGATTTTTATGAGCAGTTGTCAGGGGTACCAGATGATGCAGAGCTACCAAAGGCCCTGGACAAGGTAAGCTCCAATACTATGATCAGGATGTTAAATAATAAGCTTCTTTTGGCAGGTACACCTGATGATACTACCATATCCAGCTCTGATCGCTATGGCCTATATGCAGGAAATTATATAGGAATCGCTCTGACTTTCGTAAATGCTATGAATATTCGTAGTTACTGGAGAAGAAAGTTCCGCAGGAATCCTGAGAAGGCCCTATCTGGCAAACACATTGGCGATATGCTTAAGAAGGCAGCAAAAGTCGATCCTACTAAGGATGGCATGGCACAGTTAGAGGAGATACTCGAAGGCCCTATCACAGCCGATGCAGTTGTAAGTGAGCTCCAGCTGCGCAGGAGAGAGGCGGGTTATCCCGAGTTGGAGAAGAAAGTAGGGGCGTTAGAGCGACTGAAAGAGAGAGTCACTTCTATTGCAGAGCGTGTAATTAGCCAGGGGGCAGTGCTTGCGCTCGTTAGGGAGGATGGATCGTGGAAGGAGACAGAGCTTACTGAAGATCAGCATAAGGCAGTTAATGCAGCATGGAAAGATAGATGGGATGATTATTGTGTAGCATGTGAGGTACCAGCAGAGGATAATATAAGAAGCGATATAAAGGCATCTCTAAAGAGATCTCTTAAGCCTGGAGATTTTATGGACATGGATATACATATACATAGTCCGCCTGATGGAAACTTTTATAATGCGCTCTACAATATAGATAATGCAAAAGAGACATTCCCGCCAAGAGATGATTTCCGGCTCATTACCCACGCAGGTACATATAGAGACCCAGATACCCCAGATCATGATGCACGTTCTTTCAACCTCCTTATACCCGAGAGCGAGATATTAATGCTTAAGGAGCTTCGTAGCAAGAATCCCAGGGCATACAGAGAATGGCTAGAGCATGAAGTGGCCCATCTTATTGAGAGGTCACAAAAGAGGATAGGTGATGAAGCCAGTGAGGCAGATATTGCCGCTTACTATAAGGTAGGTAGATTTGTCAATGCATGTAATATGGGAACCATGGATAAGACAACAGCCAAAAAGGCTGACCCCAATACACAATTAAGAAAAGATGCAGAGCAAGCCGTACAGGAGTCCCTCTCCAATGCAATAACTCATATTCAGACAACCCATGCTACCATGAATTTTGAAGGGACATATGCTACTATATTTGGAGATTATGCAAGGAGGGATATTGCAGATATACCCGAAAA
Organism: uncultured Planctomycetia bacterium; assembly: GCA_964383775.1. Lineage (GTDB taxonomy): Bacteria > Omnitrophota > Gorgyraeia > JABMRJ01 > JABMRJ01 > CAYLIX01. The sequence continues at coordinate 1,655 of CAYLIX010000083.1, read as the reverse complement.
TAATAGGAAGTTATATGTAGCTGTATATGCACCCTCATTGAGAGAAGGTGCAGGACATGATGCCCAAAGAGATAGCTTTCTTAAGGTAATTGAGGATAATCTTAAAGAAGAGTATGCCAAAGAGGGGCACAATCTCTTAATCGTCTTTATGGATATCAATGCACTGCAAGAGCACCTTGGCGACTTTGGCCTTACAGCAGACTCTCAGGCTGCCTTTATTAGAGTAAGGAGACCTCCTTCTACTGCAGAATATCTTGATCCCTATAATCCTACGCGCGTATATCGTAATGAGAAGATACCTTTTACCATAGGAGAGTGGGAGCTTGATGATCATAAGAGGGACAAACTAAGAAGGCTGCTTCGTAATGAGATAGAATCTGCCTTAAGTAGCAATGATCTTGATACAAGTGATCCTACAATGGGTAAAGGGCAGATAAAGAAAGAAGATAAAGACGCTAAGGAGAGACTCCTCGAAGAATGGAGTTCTCTCTCTGATTCACAGAGGGAGACGATTATCCTGCTAGATGCTCAATGGCGCCTTAATATGGACTATTGGGCAGAGCATGGAGAGTTATCAAGGAAGATCACGCCTGCAATTATTCCAGCAGTAGATATAGACAACTGGGATCTAGAGCACCTACAAGAGAGAGGCTTTATTAGTGAAGCCTCTGCTATAGAGAATAGAGGAAGAGAGACCATTATAGAGCTTAGACTAAATTGGCTTCCAGAGATAGAGCTTGAGAAGGTAAAGGCCCCTTCCTATAGCATCTATCCTAACACAGGGGTTGCAAATATTGTTGGCATAAACGAGTTTAATACAACTGGTGCGCTAAATATGGTATTTGTTACTATGGCAGATATGTCAGGTAGCACTATAAAGTATATAAAGAGCCCTGCAGGATCACCCATTGAACTCGGTATAGCCTCTTCTGATACTGGTGTGCATGGTGTGGTAATACTCTATGATGACATTGATGAGTATCCTGAAGGGCTTGATGAATTTAAAGAGAATATGCACATGGAGCTAGTAAGGGCCGGGGCTTCCATAAGAACAGAGATTGTAAATGGAGAAGAGGTCTTTTGTGAAAAGGACTGTCCAAAATGGATAAGCTCATCTCGACTAATAGAATTGAGTGGATCACAGGGTGGACCACTAAGTGAAGAAGAGGCCTATATCTTATCGACCCTTGCCCAAGAGATATCTCCTATATATTCATCTGGAGATGTCAGAGAAACACTAGATGAGATATTGCCCCTAATGGCAAAGAAAGATGCAGCAAGCATAGTTCGTAGCGCAAGAGAGGCAGAAGACAAGGTAATCGATCTTATGCGACATGTTGTCCCCAGTACGCCTAAGGACAAGATATGGAAGAAGGTAAGAAGAGATATTGACGTTGAATGGATGTCATTAAATAACAGGCAGAAAAAAAGCATCCTCGACCTTCAACGTGCATGGACAAGAAAGCGTAAGATGAAAGAGGACAATTTAGCAGAAGCGCTTTTTGAATCTAATTCTGTCTCTGTAAAGGAAGAAGATTTAACCCTGTTTACTAAAAGAAGATATATTGAGAAACATCCTGAATTGGATGGATTCTATAGACTTTTATGGATACCTGACACTGAAGAGATGTCAAATTCTGTAAGAATTGAGATAG
>CAYLIX010000082.1:0-6211 GCA_964383775.1 uncultured Planctomycetia bacterium | reverse complement strand
TCTATAGCAATGGGCCACAGCATGGCGATGCGGCTCAGTCTTAACCAATAACCCTCTCTCTTTTAATGCTTCCAGTAATGCCTCCCTGCACTCAAACCTATCCATGCCATCATAATCTGCTCCGGCATGCTTATTCATAGTTGCATCAGGGTTCATTACATTTATGCTATCCAGCTTGTGTGTCTTACCGAGCTGGAAATCTACAGGGTCATGCGCAGGTGTGACCTTTAATGCACCAGTGCCAAATTTTAGATCCACAAGAGAATCGAATACACTGACAAGCTCTCTATTCAGTACAGGCAGGATAAGCTTCTTATTTTTGAGGTGTTTGTATCTCTTGTCTTTCGGGTTAAATGCCACAGCCACATCACCCAGCATAGTCTCTGGCCTGGTAGTTGCCACTACCACATGCTCTTTTGTGTCCTTTATTCCGTATTTGACATGGTAGAGCATTCCATCCACATCGCGATGCTGGGCCTCTTCGTCGGAGAGTGCAGTCTGGCAACGCGGGCACCAGTTTATTATATAGTCGCCTCTATATATCAATCCTTTATTATAGAGCCTTGTAAATACCTCAAGGACTGCGTGTGAGAGCCCCTCATCCATGGTAAATCGTGTACGTGACCAATCACAGGATGAGCCAAGTTTCTTTAGCTGTCTTATTATGGTATTGCCATACTCTTCTCTCCAACTCCAGACTCTCTTTACAAACTCATCTCTACCCAGGTCATGGCGTTTCAAACCCTCTTTTGCCAGACTCTTCTCCACTACATTCTGCGTAGCAATACCAGCATGGTCTGTGCCTGGCACCCAGAGCGCCGGGTGTTTAGACATCCTCTTGTAGCGGATAAGTATATCCTGGATAGTATTATTTAGTGCGTGGCCCATATGGAGTATGCCCGTGATATTCGGCGGGGGAATGACTATTGTAAAGGGCTTCTTCTTATCATCTGGAGATGGTTTAAATAGCCCCTTCTCTTGCCAGTATTTATACCACTTATCCTCAGTCGAGCCAGGGTTATATGTCTTTGGTATTTCCATTATTTTGCTGCACCCTTAAGGAGTTTATATTCAATGGAATCTACCAATGCCTGCCATGAGGCCTCGATTATGTTTTCAGAGACACCTACAGTCCACCATGAATCAGTCTTGTCTTGTGATTGTATGAGCACCCTTACCTTTGCTGCTGTGCCTTCTTTTTCATTAAGTACCATAACCTTATAATCTGCAAGGTGCATCTCAGACAGCTTTGGGTAAAATCCTTTTAAGGCCTTGCGCAAAGCACTATCGAGCGCATTTACAGGGCCATCACCCAATGAAGCAGTATGCTCCAGAGAGCCCTTTACCTTAACCTTAATGGTCGCCTCTGAAGTGATCTTGCCCTTAAGCTTCTTCTCCACGATTACCCTGAAGTCTTTTAGCTCAAAGAAGCTCTTAAGCTCCTTCTTAGCGCGCTTCATCAAGAGCTCTAAAGATGCCTCTGCTGCTTCATAGTGGTAGCCCTTATGCTCCATATCCTGGATAAGATTTAGGATCTTCTTAGTCTTATCAGTATCTTTTGCAAGCTCGCAATCGAGCTCTTTTGCCTTTGCTGCAATGCTCGACTTGCCGGAGAGCTCTGAGATAAGGATCCTCCTCCTATTACCCACCTTAGCAGGATCAATATGTTCATAGGTCCTGGCATTCTTAATGATGGCATCAATGTGGACTCCCCCTTTATGGGCAAATGCAGAATTACCCACAAATGGCTGATTATCCATATGTCTTGTATTGGCTATCTCTGCCACATACTTCGAAACCTCAGAGAGGCTGCGGAGATTAATATCCGGGATGCAGTCTATATTGAGCTTCAGTTTGAGATTGGCAATTACAGGTATGATGTCTGTATTACCGCAGCGCTCGCCATATCCATTTATCGTGCCCTGCGCGTGAAGACATCCTGCCTGCACGGCAGCTATTGTATTGGCCACTGCCATACCATTATCATTATGCGCGTGTATGCCAAGGGGCGTCTTTAGTTTGGATTTTATCTTTTGGATGATCTCAAAGAGTTCAGAAGTCACTATGCCGCCATTGGTATCGCAAAGCGTTATCACTTCTGCGCCACTTGATTCTGCCGCAAGCACACTCTTTAATGCATACTCTGGATTTGCAAGATACCCCTCAAAAAAGTGCTCGGCATCGTAGAAGACCCTCTTACCTTTTGATTTAAGATATGCCACTGTATCTTTTATCATCTCTACATTCTCATCCAACCCTATCTTAAGCACTGAAGTTACATGCATATCCCAACTCTTGCCAAAGATGGTTATGATCTCTGTGCCGGCCTTTATAAGGGACTTTACATTTGGGTCTTCAGAGACCTTCAGCTTTGCGCGCCTGGTACTGCCAAATGCCGTGATCTTTGCATTTGCCAATTTTAGCTTCTTTACCTCTTTAAAGAATTCCATATCCTTAGGATTTGAGCCGGGCCATCCACCTTCAATATAGCTTATGCCCAATTCATCTATCTTAGAGGCGATCCTAAGTTTATCCGACACAGAGAATGAGATCCCCTCACCCTGTGCCCCATCCCTTAATGTCGTGTCGTACAACTCGACCTTTGCCATATAGATTAACCCCTCTTGCCCAGCTTAAAGACCTTGTGTATCGCTTTTATTGCTTCCGTAGCCTTTGACTTGTTTATGACGCAGGAGACCTTTATCTCACTCGTTGATATCATCTCTATGTTGATCCTTTTTGAGGCCATTGCCTGAAACATCTTTGCTGCTACCCCTGAGTGGCTCTTCATGCCTACGCCTACGATAGAGACCTTGGCCATATTCTTGTCATGCAGCACACCTCCTGCGCCTATACTATTCGATATCCTCTTTACAGTCTTTAGTGTCCTCGCCAGATCTGTGCCATCCACTGTAAAAGACATATCCGTAGCACCACCAGTGCGGCTTACGTTTTGGATGATCATATCTACGTTTATATCCGCATCTGAGAGCTTCTTAAAGATCGTGGCTGCAACACCTGGCTTATCCGGTACATCACGAATGGTAATCTTTGCTTGATCCTTATTTACGGTCACACCCCTTACCAAGACATCTTCCATCTTTCTTACCTCCTTGGTGATCCATGTCCCCTCTGCCGGGGAGAAGCTTGATCTTACGTGTATCGGTATATTAAATTTACTTGCTACTTCAACGCTACGCGACTGTAATACCTGAGCGCCTAAAGAGGCAAGCTCCAGCATCTCTTCGTAGCTTATCTCGTTCAGTTTTCTTGCGTCTTTTATTACACGTGGATCTGCAGTGAATACGCCATCCACATCTGTGTATATTTCACACACCCTTGCCTTCAAGGCCTTGGCAAGAGCGACTGCAGTCATATCACTACCACCTCTTCCAAGCGTCGTGATCTCATCATCAACACTTGTGCCTTGAAAACCTGCGACTATTACGACCTTGCCGCCATTAAGCTCCTTCTTTACCCTCTTGGTAGAGATATCGACTATGCGCGCCCTTGTATGACGGCCATCAGTCACTATGCCTACCTGTGCCCCTGTAAGAGAGATGGCTTCCCAGCCAAGTTTGTGTATTGCCATTGCAAGGAGTGCGACCGATATCTGCTCGCCCGTTGACATCAACATATCGAGCTCTCTTGATGAAGGGGCCTTATTGATCTGGTTTGCAAGTTCCAGAAGATCATCGGTCGTATCGCCCAGGGCACTTACTACTACAACGACCTTATACCCCTTTTTTCGGCAACGCACAACCCGCCTGGCTACATTCTTAATCTTATCAGTATTCTCAACGCTCGTACCACCATATTTTTGTACAATTATCTTATTCATCTCTTCTTCTTTCTTATATATTTAATTGCTTCATACAAAACAAATCCTGCCAGCAATAGTAACATTCCTGCAATAATAGATAGCGCGATCTCTTTTGTTATTATATACTCCCTCACCTTGATTACAAGCGCTGCAATGGTAGTGATAAGCATAAAGATCGCTGGAAAGAGCGTGTAGCGTATAAGTTTACCCTTGCTTAAAAGATAGCTAGTCAAGACTATAAGCGTAAGCGCTGCTATGAGCTGATTCGCTGCGCCAAATATAGGCCAGATTTGAGTCCACTGGCCGCTTATGCCGAGCCAGCCGCTCAATGCCACCACTATGATGGTAGCTGCATAGCGGTTCTTTATAGAAAAGAGCTCATGTGTAAGATACCGCCCTATCCTGGTAGCCGTATCCAATGTAGTAAGTATAAATGCATTTAAGATCATAATTGCAAATAAGGCGCCGAAACCTCTGAGCAGGCCTTTGGTCATCTCTCCATATCCTGTGCCGAATACACTAATAGGACCGCCACCAGAAGTGAGTGCACTCCTTAGGCTACCTGCATCCTTAAATGCGCACGCCACTACTATTAATGCCAATATAGCGACCAGACCTTCTGCTACCATACCGCCATAGCCGATTCTCTTTGCATATCTTTCATTGCTCAATTGCTTTGACGTGGTTCCGCTGCCAACCAATGCATGAAACCCGCTTATTGCACCACATGCTACTGTTATAAAGAGCACAGGCCATAATGGCAGCAAGCCATCCCTGCTCCATCCTAAGAATATAGGATAATTTATAATTGGCCTTGTTATCAACAAACCAGCAAAACCCAATACAAGCCCGATAAATAGTAGATGCGCAGATATAAAGTCGCGGGGCTGCAATAGTATCTGAACAGGTGTTACACTAGCTACAAAGCTATATATCAAAAGAATGGTGCTCCATATGACTATTGCATTGGGCCCAATGTTTATTGGAAATATCCTACCTAAGAATACCAGTCCAAAGAGCGCAGCCAGGGCGAGTATTGTAACCCATACCTGGTTAAGTTTTAGATTATACATTAAAAAGCCGGTAACTACTGCAATGGGTATAAGCCCCAATGACGGCATTACTATCTCAGGCCTTAGCGCCAGTGTCTTCGCTGAAAGATATACAAATACAGATATAATCAGTATAAGCGTAAGCCATACAAACCACAAAAATAGATAGCGTGAACGCCTTGATATTGCCTCTTCTGTGACATCTGCGATCGATATACCGCCCTTCTTCACAGAGACTACGAGGCTTGCAAAATCATGTACACCACCTATAAAAATGACGCCAAGGACTATCCATACTATTGCCGGCCCCCAACCCCATATAGAGAGTGCAAGTATAGGCCCTACTACAGGCGCGGCTCCGGCTATACTCGAAAAGTGATGGCCAAACAATACAAACCAATTCCTGGCAGGTACATAGTCTATACCATCATACTTTGTATGTGCAGGCGTTGATTGGCCGGGATCTATATCCAACTGTAATGCAATACGCCTGGCATAGAATCTGTAACTGACAAAATATAGGGCCATTGCCCCTAATACCACGTATAATGCGCTCATCTCTTTATAAGGTGCTCCATAACATCGCAGCCATTCCTAAACGAGGTCTTTGATGCCCTTGCAGCATTCTCTGTAAATACCTTTACTTCGTCCTTTTCAATACCCTTGCCCAGCATAGTAAGCGGCACAGCATCATTTGTATGAGTCTTTAAGGATATGGGTGTTGCATGGTCTGGCATCACCAGTATCCTAAAGTCCTTGCCATTCGTCTTATACTCATTCAATATTGTACCTACCACAAGTTTATCAAAGTTCTCTATTGCAGAGAGCTTGGCCCTTATGTCTCCATTATGCCCTGCTTCATCCGGTGCCTCGACATGGACATATACAAAGTCTCTCTCCTCGAGTGCCTTTAATGCGTATTCTCCCTTGGCCTTATAATCCGTATCATAGTAACCCGTGGCGCCCGGCACATCAATGACATCAAGCCCCAGGGTCTTGCCAATACCCTTTATAAGATCGACCGCAGATATTACTGCACCGGTTAAGCCAAACCGTTCCTTAAAACTGGGCATATTGGGCGTAGTGCCCTGTCCCCATAACCATATCATGCTTGCAGGGTTCTCCTTTAGGTCTACCCTTACCCTGTTGAGCTCATGCTTTTCAAGCAAAGACCTTGAATCCTCCATGAGCCTTATCAATATATCTCTACCCTTTCCCTTGGGCAGGTTCTTTGATATACGGCCGCCAATAATATTGTGAGGAGGCACACAATCCGTTGCCATAAAATCTACAGGTGTAAGCACAGGCTTACCGGATTTCTGTTCAAGATACTTTG